>NZ_AJVM01000008.1:0-216352 GCF_000281735.1 Rhizobium sp. AP16
CCGGGCTCTGTCAAGCCGCACAAGAAGTTCATGGCAGAAGCCTACATCCTGACGAAGGAAGAAGGCGGCCGTCATACGCCGTTCTTCACGAACTACCGTCCGCAGTTCTACTTCCGCACGACGGACGTGACGGGCATCGTCACGCTTCCGGAAGGCACGGAAATGGTTATGCCAGGCGACAACGTCACTGTTGCCGTCGAGCTGATCGTTCCGATCGCGATGGAAGAAAAGCTGCGCTTCGCTATCCGTGAAGGCGGCCGTACCGTCGGCGCAGGCATCGTTGCCAGCATCGTTGAGTAATTAGGCGGCTGGGCCAACGCCCGGAGATTAAGGATAGGGACACCGAAACTGGTGTCCCTCTCGATCTTTGAAACCGGTGGCCCGCCTCGAGTAACTAAAGTTAAAGACGTGTCTCTTAGAGAGGCGCGCAGGTAACAGACACAAGGATAAAGTCGAATGAACGGCCAGAATATCCGCATCCGCCTTAAGGCGTTCGATCATCGGATTCTCGACGCTTCCACGCGCGAGATCGTATCGACGGCTAAGCGCACCGGTGCTAGCGTCCGGGGCCCCGTTCCGCTTCCGACCCGTATCGAGAAGTTCACGGTTAACCGGTCCCCGCACATCGACAAGAAGAGCCGCGAGCAGTTCGAGATGCGTACGCATAAGCGTCTTCTCGACATCGTTGACCCGACCCCGCAGACGGTAGACGCGCTGATGAAGCTCGATCTCGCCGCCGGTGTCGATGTTGAGATCAAGCTCTGAGACCTTTGGTTCTCGAGCTGAGTGAGAAGGATTGAACCGATGCGTTCAGGTGTGATTGCACAGAAGGTGGGAATGACCCGCGTCTATAACGACGCCGGCGAGCATGTCCCGGTAACCGTATTGCGTATGGAAGGCTGCCAGGTCGTAGCCCAGCGCACAGTAGAAAAGAATGGCTACACCGCAGTTCAGCTCGGTGCTGGCCAGGCTAAGGTCAAGAACACGTCGAAGGCCCTTCGCGGTCACTTCGCCGTTGCCAGCGTTGAGCCGAAGGCCAAGCTCGTTGAATTCCGTGTTTCGGACGACAACCTGCTTGAAGTCGGCACCGAGATCAAGGCAGCTCACTTTTCGGCGGGTCAGCTCGTCGACGTGACCGGCACGACGATCGGTAAGGGCTTTGCCGGCGCCATGAAGCGCCACGGCTTCGGCGGTCTGCGCGCCACGCACGGTGTGTCGGTTTCGCACCGCTCGCACGGTTCGACCGGCTCGCGCCAGGATCCGGGCAAGGTGTTCAAGAACAAGAAGATGGCTGGTCACATGGGCCAGACGCGCGTCACGACGCAGAACCTCGAAGTGGTATCGACCGATGAAGATCGCGGTCTGATCCTCGTCAAGGGCGCAGTTCCCGGCTCCAAGGGTGCCTGGATCATCGTACGCGATGCCGTCAAGTCGGCAGCGAAGTAAGGGAGCCAAACCAATGGAATTGAACGTCAAGACCCTCGAGGGCAAAGACGCTGGGAAGGTTTCCCTTTCTGACGCGATTTTCGGCCTTGAGCCGCGTGAAGATATCATCGCACGCGTCATTCGCTGGCAGCTCGCCAAGAAGCGCCAGGGCACGCACAAGGCACAGGGCCGCGCGGAAGTTTCGCGCACCGGCGCCAAGATGTACAAGCAGAAGGGTACGGGCCGCGCTCGTCACCATTCGGCTCGTGCTCCGCAGTTCCGCGGCGGTGGTAAGGCTCACGGCCCGGTCGTGCGCAGCCACGAGCATGACCTGCCGAAGAAGGTTCGCGCCCTCGGCCTGCGTCTCGCTCTGTCCGCCAAGCTTAAGGCCGAGGATGTCATCATTCTCGACAACCTGGTTGCAGCGGATGCCAAGACCAAGGCTCTGGCCGGCGCTTTCGAGACGCTCGGCCTGACCAACGCGCTCTTCATCGGTGGTGCAGAGCTCGACAGCAACTTCAAGCTCGCAGCCGCTAACATCCCGAATATCGATGTTCTGCCGGTTCAGGGCATCAACGTTTACGATATCCTGCGCCGCGGCAAGCTCGTGCTGTCCAAGGCTGCAGTTGAAGCTCTAGAGGAGCGATTCAAGTGACGGATCTTCGCCATTACGATGTGATCGTTTCTCCTGCGATCACCGAAAAGTCCACTCTGCTTTCGGACAATAACCAGGTTGTTTTCAACGTTGCCAAGACCGCGACGAAGCCTGAAATCAAGGCTGCCGTCGAAGCTCTGTTCGGCGTCAAGGTTACGGCCGTTAACACTCTGCTGCGCCTCGGCAAGACCAAGCGGTTTAAAGGTCTCGTCGGCAAGCAGAAGGACGTGAAGAAGGCTATCGTGACGCTCGCCGAAGGCCAGTCGATCGACGTCTCCACCGGTCTCTGAGGAATAAGAAAATGGCATTGAAAACATTCAATCCGACGACCCCGAGCCAGCGTCAGCTGGTCATCGTCGATCGCTCGTCCCTCTACAAGGGCAAGCCGGTCAAGTCGCTGACGGAAGGCCTGTCTTCCAAGGGTGGCCGTAACAATACCGGCCGCATCACCGTGCGTTTCCAGGGTGGTGGTCACAAGCGTACCTACCGCCTGGTAGACTTCAAGCGTCGCAAGTTTGACGTCGAAGCAACCGTCGAGCGCATCGAGTACGACCCGAACCGCACCGCATACATCGCTCTGGTGAAGTATGCCGACGGCGATCAGGCCTATATCCTTGCTCCGCAGCGTCTTGCTGCCGGCGACAAGGTCATCGCTTCCGAGAAGGCAGTGGACGTGAAGCCGGGCAACACCATGCCGCTTCAGTTCATCCCGGTCGGCTCCATCATCCACAACGTGGAAATGAAGCCGGGCAAGGGTGGCCAGATCGCTCGCTCCGCTGGCGGTTACGCTCAGCTCGTCGGCCGCGACCAGGGCATGGCGATCCTTCGCCTGAACTCCGGTGAACAGCGCCTCGTGCACGGCACTTGCCTTGCAACGATCGGTGCCGTTTCCAACCCGGACCACGGCAACATCAACGACGGTAAGGCCGGTCGTTCGCGTTGGCGCGGTAAGAAGCCGCACGTTCGCGGCGTCGTCATGAACCCCGTCGACCATCCGCACGGCGGTGGTGAAGGCCGTACCTCTGGTGGTCGCCATCCGGTGACCCCATGGGGCAAGCCGACCAAGGGCAAGCGCACGCGGTCGAACAAGTCGACCGATAAAATGATTATGCGCTCGCGCCATCAGCGCAAGAAGTAAGAGAGGAAGTCTCAAGTGGCTCGTTCAGTATGGAAAGGTCCGTTTGTTGACGGCTATCTTCTCAAGAAGGCTGAGAAGGTGCGCGAAGGCGGACGCAGTGAAGTAATCAAGATCTGGAGCCGTCGCTCCACGATCATGCCGCAGTTCGTTGGTCTTACCTTCGGCGTCTACAACGGCAGCAAGCACATTCCGGTCAGTGTCAACGAAGACATGGTCGGTCACAAGTTCGGTGAGTTCGCCCCGACCCGCACCTACTACGGTCACGGCGCGGACAAGAAGGCGAAGAGGAAGTAACAATGGGCAAGGCAAAAGCCGAACGCCGGCTGAAGGACAATGAAGCGCAGGCAGTTGCGCGCACGCTCCGCGTCAGCCCGCAGAAGCTCAACCTGGTTGCAGCGTCTATCCGCGGCAAGAAGGTTGATCGTGCACTCGCAGAGCTGGAATTCTCCCGCAAGCGTATCGCAGGCGCCGTCAAGAAGACGCTTGAATCTGCGATCGCCAATGCAGAGAACAACCATGATCTCGACGTTGACTCGCTGGTCGTGGCGGAAGCTTACGTCGGCAAGTCGATCGTCATGAAGCGTTTCCACGCTCGTGGCCGTGGTCGTGCGTCTCGCATCGAGCGTCCGTTCGCCCACCTGACGATCGTTGTTCGTGAAGTGGAAGCTGTGGAAGCTCAAGGGGAGGCCGCATAATGGGTCAGAAAATCAATCCAATCGGTTTTCGTCTCGGCATCAACCGTACCTGGGATAGCCGCTGGTTTGCGGACAATGCCGAGTACGGCCAGCTTCTCCACGAAGACCTGAAGATGCGTAAGTTCGTCATGGACGAACTGAAGCAGGCTGGTATCTCTAAGGTGGTCATCGAGCGTCCGCACAAGAAGTGCCGCGTCACGATCCACTCGGCTCGTCCGGGCCTGATCATCGGCAAGAAGGGCGCAGACATCGACAAGCTCCGCAAGAAGCTGTCGGACATGACGAATTCTGAAACGCACCTCAACATCGTTGAAGTTCGCAAGCCGGAAATCGACGCTGTTCTGGTTGCCCAGTCGATCGCTCAGCAGCTCGAGCGTCGTGTGGCTTTCCGCCGCGCTATGAAGCGTGCTGTTCAGTCCGCGATGCGTCTTGGCGCCGAAGGCATCAAGATCACCTGCGGTGGCCGTCTCGGCGGCGCTGAAATCGCTCGTACGGAATGGTATCGCGAAGGTCGCGTGCCGTTGCATACGCTGCGCGCCGATATCGATTACGGTACGGCTGAAGCAGAAACCGCATTCGGCATCTGCGGCATCAAGGTTTGGATCTTCAAGGGCGAAATCCTTGAGCATGATCCGATGGCCTCCGAACGCCGTGCGCTGGAAGGCGACGCCCAGGGTCCGGCTAGCCGTGATCGCGATAGAGACCGCCGCCGCGATAACGCTTGATAGCGTACGTGGCAGATAAGTTCGGAGAATAGAAAAATGTTGCAGCCAAAGCGTACGAAGTACCGGAAGCAATTTAAGGGCCGCATCAAGGGCGTTGCCAAGGGTGGTTCTGATCTGGCGTTCGGCGAATTCGGCCTGAAGTCGCAGGAACCCAACCGCGTCAATGCTCGTGAGATCGAAGCGGCTCGCCGCGCGATCACGCGCTACATGAAGCGTGCCGGCCGTGTATGGATCCGCGTGTTCCCGGATGTTCCGGTAACCGCAAAGCCGACCGAAGTCCGTATGGGTAAGGGTAAAGGCTCTGTCGAATACTGGGCATGCAAGGTCAAGCCCGGCCGTATGATGTTCGAGATCGATGGTGTGAGCGAAGAAATCGCTCGTGAGGCTCTGCGCCTCGGCGCCGCCAAGCTCTCGGTCAAGACGCGCTTCGTGCAGCGCATTGCAGAGTAAGGAAGAAGCTCATGAAAGCCGCAGATGTTCGCGCCCTGAGCGCCGACCAACTCAAGGACGAGCTTGCCAAGCTGAAGAAGGAGCAGTTCAATCTGCGCTTTCAGAAGGCAACTGGCCAGCTTGAAAAGTCCTCGCGCATCAACGAAGTCCGCAAGGATATCGCCCGCGTGAAAACCATTGCCCGCCAGAAGGCGGCAGAAGCAAAGGCCTAAAGGAAAAATAACATGCCGAAGCGCATTCTGCAGGGCGTCGTGGTCAGCGACAAGAACGAGAAGACGGTAGTTGTCCGCGTTGAGCGTCGTTTCGCTCACCCGCTGCTCCAGAAGACCGTTCGTCGTTCCAAGAAGTACAAGGCTCACGACGAAAACAATCAGTACAAGGTCGGCGACACCGTTTCCATCGAGGAATGCGCGCCGATCTCCAAAGACAAGACCTGGACGGTCGTTTCCGCCCAGTCCAAGTAACAGAATTTCGCTCAGGCCCTTGCGTCTGGGCGAAATATCTGTATGAAGCACGAGCTTGGAAGCAGGACGCTCGAGTACGAGCGTTCTTTTGCTTTATTGATGGCCGGCAAAGGTAACCCTGGTGGTTCCGCACGCTGGAGAAATCAGACAAGAGACTAGTCCATAAGCCGGGGTAGGGGGTCGTTAGACCCAACCATTCCGGTAACAACAAGAAGGCGACCTGACATGATTCAGATGCAAACAAACCTCGACGTGGCGGATAATTCCGGCGCACGTCGTGTCATGTGCATCAAGGTGCTGGGCGGCTCGAAGCGCAAGTATGCCTCGATCGGCGACGTTATCGTCGTTTCGATCAAGGAAGCCATTCCGCGCGGCCGCGTGAAGAAGGGTGACGTGATGAAGGCGGTGGTCGTTCGCACCGCCAAGGATATCCGTCGTCCGGATGGCAGCGTCATCCGCTTCGATACCAATGCAGCAGTCCTCATCGACAACAAGAAAGAGCCGATCGGCACCCGTATCTTCGGACCGGTTCCGCGCGAACTTCGCGCCAAGAACCACATGAAGATCATCTCGCTGGCTCCAGAAGTACTGTAAGGGAGCGGAGCGATGCAAAAGATCCGTAAAGGCGACAAGGTTGTCGTATTGGCCGGCAAGGACAAAGGTCGTACCGGCGAAGTCATTCAAGTAATGCCGAAGGAAGACCGTGCGGTCGTCCGTGGCGTCAACGTCATCAAGCGCCATCAGCGCCAGACGCAGACCCAGGAAGCTGGCATTATCAGCAAGGAAGCCTCGCTTCACCTGTCCAACCTGGCAATCGTCGACAAGGACGGCAAGCCGACCCGCGTCGGTTTCAAGGTTGTAGAAGGCAAGAAGGTCCGCGTGGCCAAGACCTCGGGAGAAGTGATCGATGGCTGAGGTAAAGTACGAGCCGCGGCTCAAGAAGGAATATGTTGCCCGCATTCGTGCGGCGCTGCAGGAGAAGTTCTCCTACGCCAACGAAATGCAGATCCCGAAGCTCGATAAGATCGTGATCAACATGGGCGTTGGCGAAGCAACGGCTGATTCGAAGAAGCCGACTGTTGCTGCCGCCGACCTCGCAGCGATTGCCGGCCAGAAGCCGGTCATCACCCATGCGCGCAACTCCATCGCTGGCTTCAAGGTCCGCGAAAATATGCCGATCGGCGCCAAGGTAACCCTTCGCGGCGCCCGTATGTATGAGTTCCTGGATCGTCTGGTCAACATCGCGCTCCCGCGCGTTCGCGACTTTCGCGGCCTGAACCCGAAAAGCTTTGACGGTCGTGGCAACTTCGCCATGGGCATCAAGGAGCACATTGTGTTCCCTGAGATCAACTACGATAAGGTTGATCAGATGTGGGGCATGGACATCATCGTTTGCACGACGGCGACAACGGATGACGAAGCTCGGGCTCTTCTGAAAGAGTTCAACTTCCCGTTCCGTCAATAACCGTAACGACGAGCGTAGAAAAGGAACCTAAATATGGCGAAGACAAGCGCAGTTGAAAAGAACAAGCGCCGCCGCAATACGGTTGCCACTCAATCCGCAAAGCGGGCTGCTCTGAAGGCAATCATCATGAACCAGTCTCTCCCGATCGAGGACCGGTTCAAGGCCACACTGAAGCTGGCATCGCTCCCGCGCGATGGATCGAAGACCCGCATTCGCAACCGTTGCGAAGTATCGGGCCGTCCGCGTGCGTACTACCGCAAACTGCGCATGTCGCGTATCGCGCTGCGTGAACTCGGCAATTTCGGCAAGGTGCCGGGCATTGTCAAGTCGAGCTGGTAAGGAGCAGATTAGATGACTATGACTGATCCTTTGGGCGATATGCTCACCCGCATCCGCAACGGCGCTTCGCGTCGCAAGTCGTCGGTTTCGACGCCTGCTTCCAAGCTCCGTGCACGCGTTCTCGATGTTCTCCAGGCTGAAGGCTACATTCGTGGCTACTCCGTCGTCGATTTCGGCAACGGCAAGTCTGAGCTCAGCATCGAACTCAAGTACTATGAAGGCTCATCGGTGATCCGCGAGATCGGCCGTGTGTCTAAGCCGGGCCGCCGAGTTTATGTCTCGGTCAAGTCCATTCCGCAGGTCGCGAACGGTCTCGGTATCATTATCCTTTCGACTCCGAAGGGCGTAATGGCCGACCACCAGGCTCGTGAACAGAATGTTGGTGGTGAGGTTCTTTGCTCGGTCTTCTAAGGCCGAACATGGATCTCCTTCGAAACAGACAGGTTTGAAAAAATGTCTCGTATCGGTAAGAAGCCCGTTCAGGTGCCTGCAGGAATCACGGCCTCGGTTGATGGCCAAAAGGTGACTGCTAAGGGCCCCAAGGGCGAACTGTTTTTCGTTGCTAACGACGAAATCGGTCTCAAGCTGGAAGATAATGCAATTGTCGTAACGCCGCTTAGCAACTCCAAGGATGCTCGTTCGAAGTGGGGCATGTCCCGCACGATGATCGAGAACATCCTGAAGGGTGTTAAGGAAGGCTACGAGCGGAAGCTCGAAATCAACGGCGTCGGCTACCGTGCCGCCCTGCAGGGCAAGAACCTGCAGCTCGCGCTCGGCTTCAGCCACGACGTGGTTTACGAGCCGCCGGAAGGCATTACGATTGCTGTGCCGAAGCCGACGGAAATCGTCGTCAGCGGCATCAACAAGCAGCAGGTCGGCCAGGTTGCCGCTGAAATCCGCGAATATCGCGGTCCTGAGCCCTACAAGGGCAAGGGCGTTAAGTATGCCGGCGAGCGGATCGTCCGCAAAGAAGGCAAGAAGAAGTAAGGATCACGCGAAATGGCTAGCAGGAAAGAAGCACTTGCACGTCGTGCCAACCGCGTGCGCCGTCAACTCAAGTCGGTGGCCAATGGCCGTCCGCGCCTGTCGGTTCATCGCTCGTCGAAGAACATCTACGTTCAGGTCATCGATGATGCGGCCGGCAAGACGCTTGCGTCTGCCTCCACGCTCGATAAGGATCTGCGCGGTTCTCTGAAGACCGGTGCCGACACAGCCGCCGCCGCCCTCGTTGGCAAGCTCGTCGCCGAGCGTGCCACCAAGGCAGGCGTCAAGGAAGTCGTGTTCGATCGCGGCGCCTTCATCTACCACGGCCGTATCAAGGCCCTGGCTGAAGCAGCTCGCGAAGGCGGTCTGTCCTTCTAATCAAGTTTCCGGCCGGCAGCTTTAAGCGCCGGCCGGATATTCACCGGACCGCACGTTTCCCCGTAAGGGGAGGGCATGCGGTCTTTGTTGTTTGCCGATTGCACCCGGAAAAGAAAAAGGAAGAGGACAATGGCACAGGAAAAGAGGGGCTCGCGGGATGACCGTCAGAGCCGTGAAGAGCGCGATAGCGAATTCGTCGACAAGCTGGTCGCGATCAACCGTGTCGCCAAGGTTGTAAAGGGTGGCCGCCGTTTCGGTTTCGCCGCTCTCGTCGTTGTTGGTGACCAGAAGGGCCGCGTAGGCTTCGGTCATGGCAAGGCACGCGAAGTGCCGGAAGCTATCCGCAAGGCCACTGAAAGCGCCAAGCGCGATCTGATCTTTGTACCGCTGCGCGACGGCCGTACGCTGCATCACGACGTCCATGGCCGTCATGGCGCTGGCAAGGTTCTGCTGCGCTCGGCCAAGGTCGGTACCGGTATCATCGCCGGCGGCCCGATGCGCGCCGTTTTCGAAACGCTCGGCGTTCATGACGTCGTTGCCAAGTCGACCGGTTCGTCGAACCCGTACAACATGGTTCGCGCTACGTTCGACGCCCTGAAGCACCAGGTTCACCCGAAGGACATCGCAGCTCAGCGCGGCATCAAGTATGCCACTCTGCAGGCTCGTCGCTCCGCTTCGGGCAATGCCTCTGAAGAATAAGGGAGTTTGACCTATGGCCAAGACGACCAAGAAGGCTGAAGCCAAGGCGACCGTTACGGTCGAGCAGATTGGCAGCCCCATCCGCCGTCCGGATGTTCAGCAGAAGACGCTGATCGGTCTCGGACTGAACAAGATGCACCGTCGCCGCACGCTGGAAGATACTCCGGCTGTTCGTGGCATGATCCGTGCTGTCCAGCATCTCGTTCGCGTAGTCGACGAGAAGTGAGCCGGAGGTAATCGCTATGAAATTGAATGAGATCAAGGATAACGAAGGCTCGACCCATAGCCGCAAGCGCCTCGGCCGCGGCATTGGCTCCGGCTCCGGCAAGACCGGCGGCCGTGGTGTTAAGGGTCAGAAGTCCCGTTCGGGCGTTGCGATCAACGGCTTCGAAGGCGGTCAGATGCCCATCTACCGTCGTCTGCCGAAGCGCGGCTTCAACAACATCTTCGCTGCCGATTACGTTGTCGTATCGCTGGCGCGCATCCAGGTTGCGGTTGACGCCGGCAAGCTCGACGCCAAGAAGACCATCGATGCTGCCGCTCTCAAGGCTGCCGGCGTGATTCGCCGTGTCAAGGACGGCGTTCGGGTTCTCTCGGACGGCGAACTGAAGGCGAAGATTTCGCTGGAAGTTGCAGGCGCCTCCAAGCCGGCGGTCGAAAAGATCGAAAAGGCTGGCGGTTCCATTAAGCTGCTCGCTTCTGCCGCAGAATAATCTTATCAATAAGTCGCCCGGGGTGCTTCACACCGGGCGATTTTGCTCCCATATGTGTGCCTCACGAACCTGAATGATGCAGCTGTGTCTTTCCGGTGAATAACGGGACCCCAGGGTGAGGCATCCGATTGCAGTGCAATCCGTCCGAAGCCCGGCTTTTGAACAATTTGAAAACTGATTCCGGACCCGGCCGATTTTGCCGGAATTGGTAGTGCGGAGATTTGCATGGCTTCTGCTGCGGAACAATTGGCGTCCAATCTCAATTTCTCGACCTTTGCCAAAGCCGAGGATCTCAAGAAGCGCTTGTGGTTCACGCTCGGAGCTCTCCTGGTTTACCGACTGGGAACTCATATCCCGCTTCCGGGTCTCAACCCGGCGGCCTATGCCCAGGCGTTCCAGAATCAGTCTGGCGGCATTCTCGGCCTCTTCAACATGTTTTCCGGCGGCGCCGTCCAGCGCATGGCGATTTTCGCGCTAGGTATCATGCCCTACATCTCCGCTTCGATCATCGTGCAGCTCATGACCTCGGTCGTGCCGGCGCTCGAGAACCTGAAGAAGGAAGGCGAGCAGGGTCGTAAGATCATCAACCAGTACACCCGCTACGGCACGGTGCTGCTCGGCGCATTGCAGGCCTATGGCATTGCGATTGGCCTTGAGCATGGCAATGGCGTCGTTCTCGATCCGGGCTGGTTCTTCCGCATTTCGACCGTCATTACGCTGCTCGGCGGCACGATGTTCCTGATGTGGCTCGGCGAGCAGGTGACTTCGCGCGGTATCGGCAACGGTATTTCGCTGATCATCTTCGCGGGCATTGCAGCCGGTCTGCCGACGGCACTTGCCGGTACGCTCGAACTTGGCCGCACCGGCGCTCTGTCGACGGGCCTCATTCTCCTCGTGCTTGTCGTGGCTGTCCTGGTCATCGCATTGATCGTCTTCGTCGAGCGCGCTCAGCGCCGCCTGCTGATCCAGTATCCGAAGCGCCAGGTCGGCACCCGCATGTTCCAGGGTGACACCTCGCATCTGCCGCTGAAGCTCAACACCTCGGGCGTTATCCCGGCGATCTTCGCGTCTTCGTTGCTGCTGCTGCCGGCGACCATTGCCGGCCTCGGCACCAATACGGCGCTGCCGACCTGGGTCACCTCGATCGTCGCGGCCCTCGGGCACGGCCAGCCGCTCTACATGGTGCTCTACGCCGCCCTGATCGCCTTCTTTGCCTTCTTCTATACCGCGCTGGTCTTCAATCCGAAGGATACGGCCGATAATCTGAAGAAGCATGGCGGCTTCATTCCGGGCATCCGTCCGGGTGATCGCACCGCCGAATATATCGACTATGTGCTGACCCGTATCACGGTCATCGGCGCGATCTATCTCGTCTTCGTCTGCATTCTGCCCGAAATTCTCGTGTCCCAGACCGGTATTCCGTTGGCGCTGGGTGGCACTTCGCTTCTGATCGTGGTTAGCGTAACGCTGGATACGGTGGCACAGATTCAGGGTCACCTGATCGCACAGCAATACGAAGGCCTGATCAAGAAATCGAAGTTGCGTGGAGGAAAGAGGGGGCGATGAGATTGATACTTTTAGGGCCGCCGGGTGCAGGTAAGGGAACCCAGGCCCAGCGTATCGTGGAAAAGCATGGCATTCCGCAGCTTTCCACGGGGGATATGCTGAGGGCCGCCGTGGCGGCCGGGACTGAAGTAGGCAAGCGCGCCAAGGCCGTCATGGACGCCGGCAAGCTTGTTTCAGACGACATCGTCAATGCCATCGTGTCCGAGCGAATCGATCAACCGGATTGCGCCAGGGGCTTTATCCTCGATGGTTTTCCGCGGACGCTCGTTCAGGCCGATGCGACGGAAGCGATGTTGAAGGCGAAGGGTCTCGAGCTCTCCGCCGTGATCGAGATCAAGGTGGATGACGCCGTGCTCGCCGATCGTATTTCGGGCCGTTATACCTGCGCCAACTGCGGCGCCGGCTATCACGACGAAAATCTGAGACCGAAGGTGGAGGGTGTGTGCGACCGTTGCGGTTCCACACATTTCAAACGCCGGGCCGACGACAACAGGGAAACGGTCGTCGAGCGTCTGCAGGTCTACTACAAGGAAACCTCGCCGCTCATCGGCTATTACTATGCCAAGGGCAAGCTTCAGTCGGTCGACGGCATGGCGGATATCGAACATGTGACCGCCAATATCGAGGCGATCCTCTCTAAGCTTTAGATAGCTTAAAATAAACTTGCCGGGAGCGGTTGCTTTTTTGCACTGATTCCGTTAAACACCGCGCCAACTCGCGACATACCAAGCGATCGGCGCGGATTTCCATCGGGAAGTCCGGGTACGGTCGTTTTGACGTGTTACGGATCTAATCGAACAAGCAGCTCCCGGGCTGCATAACAAAAGCCCTTTGCTCAGGCAAAAGGAATGCAAGGAGAACAGGCGTGGCTCGTATCGCTGGCGTCAACATCCCGACTGCAAAGCGCGTAGTTATTGCGCTTCGCTACATTCACGGGATCGGACCGAAGTTTGCACAGGAAATCTGCGAGAAGGTCGGTATTCCGGCCGAGCGTCGCGTCAACCAGTTGACGGACGCTGAAGTTCTGCAGATCCGCGAAACCATCGATCGCGATTATCAGGTCGAAGGCGACCTTCGTCGTGAAACCTCGATGAACATCAAGCGTCTGATGGACCTTGGCAGCTACCGTGGCCTGCGCCATCGTCGCAGCCTTCCGGTTCGCGGCCAGCGCACCCACACCAATGCCCGCACCCGCAAGGGTCCGGCAAAGGCTATCGCTGGTAAGAAGAAGTAATTTCCGGGAAACCGGATTTGGGAGGCTGGCGGTCTGCGCCGGCCTCTTTTGAGTTTGGAACTGCGCCGATCGGGCGCTGCTCCGGTGGAGCCGCTGGCATTACGGCGGTGCAGAGATCCAAGAAAGGACTACCATGGCCAAGGAAGCCGTACGCGTTCGCCGTCGCGAGCGTAAAAATATTTCGTCGGGCGTTGCGCACGTCAACTCGACCTTCAACAACACGATGATCACCATCACCGACGCACAGGGCAACGCTATTGCCTGGTCGTCCGCTGGTGCCAAGGGCTTCAAGGGTTCGCGCAAGTCGACCCCGTTCGCTGCCCAGATCGCTGCTGAAGACTGCGCCAAGAAGGCCCAGGAACATGGCATGAAGTCGCTGGAAGTTGAAGTTTGCGGTCCGGGTTCCGGTCGTGAATCCGCTCTGCGCGCACTCCAGGCTGCCGGTTTCATGATCACGTCCATCCGTGACGTGACGCCGATCCCGCACAATGGTTGCCGCCCGCGCAAGAAGCGCCGCGTCTGATCATCGCCACTCACGACACCGGCCGGCGCATATGTGTCCGGCTCGGTGCTTTTCAAGCTCGGTTGTCACGATTGGATGGTGACAACGAACGGAAGGCAAGAATATGATTCAGAAAAACTGGCAGGAACTGATCAAGCCGAACAAGGTCGAGTTCACCTCGAGCGGCCGCACCAAGGCAACGCTCGTGGCCGAACCGCTGGAGCGTGGCTTCGGCCTCACCCTCGGCAACGCGCTGCGTCGCGTTCTGCTGTCCTCTCTGCGCGGTGCCGCTGTGACGGCCGTGCAGATCGACGGCGTGCTGCATGAGTTCTCCTCTATCCCGGGCGTCCGGGAAGATGTGACGGACATCGTGCTGAACATCAAGGAAATCGCCATCAAGATGGATGGCGATGATGCCAAGCGCATGGTGGTTCGCAAGCAGGGCCCCGGCGTCGTAACGGCTGGCGATATTCAGACGGTCGGCGATATCGAAATCCTCAACCCCGAGCATGTGATCTGCACGCTCGACGAGGGTGCCGAAATCCGCATGGAATTCACCGTCAATAACGGCAAGGGCTATGTCCCGGCCGAGCGTAATCGTGCGGAAGATGCTCCGATCGGTCTTATCCCGGTCGACAGCCTTTATTCGCCGGTCAAGAAGGTGTCCTACAAGGTTGAAAATACCCGCGAAGGACAGGTTCTCGACTACGACAAGCTGAGCATGTCGATCGAAACCGATGGTTCGATCACCGGTGAAGATGCAGTCGCTTTCGCGGCCCGCATCCTCCAGGATCAGCTTGGCGTGTTCGTCAACTTCGACGAGCCGCAGAAGGAAGCCGAAGAAGAAGCAGTTACCGAACTTGCTTTCAACCCGGCGCTCCTCAAGAAGGTGGACGAACTGGAACTGTCTGTTCGCTCGGCAAACTGCCTGAAGAACGACAACATCGTCTATATCGGCGACCTCATTCAGAAGACCGAAGCAGAAATGCTCCGCACGCCGAATTTTGGTCGCAAGTCGCTGAACGAAATCAAGGAAGTTCTCGCTTCCATGGGTCTGCACCTCGGCATGGAAGTGCCGGCATGGCCGCCTGAGAACATCGAAGATCTCGCCAAGCGATACGAAGACCAATACTAACCAACAAACTGCAGGTGGATGATGCCTGCAAGTGAAGGAGAATAGCCATGCGCCACGGTAAAGCCGGCCGCAAGCTGAATAGAACTGCTAGCCACCGTAAGGCGATGTTCGCCAACATGGCGGCTTCGCTCATCACCCATGAGCAGATCGTCACCACTCTGCCGAAGGCGAAGGAAATTCGCCCGATCGTCGAGAAGCTGGTTACCCTCGGCAAGCGCGGCGACCTGCACGCTCGTCGTCAGGCCATCTCGCAGATCCGCGACGCCGTTGTCGTTGCCAAGCTGTTTGATGCGATCGCAACGCGTTACGCCACCCGCAACGGCGGCTACCTGCGCATCATGAAGGCCGGCTTCCGCCAGGGCGACAATGCCGCTCTCGCAGTCGTCGAATTCGTTGATCGCGACACCTCTGCCAAGGGCGCAGCCGACAAGGCCCGCGTTGCTGCCGAGGAAGAAGCCGCAGCCGCTTAAGGCTCGCTTCGGATAGACAATCAAAAGGCCGGATGAGCGATCGTCCGGCCTTTTTCTGTTCCTTGTGTCCAGACACGTCGTTTCCAGTGCTGCGGCACTATTGGGGAATATGAACGTGTTTCTTGATGTGCTTCAGGTTGGCGACGATGGTGAAGATCATGATGACGAGAAGTGACCAGGAACTCCATTTTCCGATATGGACTGCGGACCAGGCTCCGAGTTGATTTGGGTACCCGCATGTGGAACCGTGAAGATCGCCAGGAAAAACAGCCCCACGAAAACACAGGCGCGGGCCTCCTTTATGCCGAAGAACAGGAACTCGACGGCGAACCGACGGATGCCCTTGAGATCGGAGTGAGCAGGCATGCGGGTGAGGTAGGTATCGAGAGACGGCAAAAGCTTTTCGAGTGCAGCGACTTTGGACATTTTCAGTATCTCTCGCTCTAGGCGCTGATGATGTCTCGGATGGCAATGTTGATGACAGGAAGAGCGTGGCGAAATTGCAGCTCAACATTGTGCTGACACGCGTGAATTTTCCGTATCCAGGGTGGCGCTGCATGCTCTTGCTTTTCAAGAAGATCGTGGGCTACCTGCGTCTGAGATTGATGTCTGTCGGTCGGCGAGGTACGATATTTGGAAGTCCGGAAAAGTGACGTGTCGAGAAGGATGTTGCTGCTTTCCGCTCTCGTCCTGACCATTGCCTGCGGTCTCGTCCTCAGGCGATTTGGATACGAAGCGCATCTGCCTTTTACCGTCGTCAAATATGGCGGCTCGATCCTGTGGGGATCGATGGTCTATTTTCTGCTGGCGTCGATAGTGGTCACTGCGAAGCCCTCGAAGATCGCTGTGGCCGCAGTATTGATTGCCATTTGCGTCGAAGTGTTCCGGCTGGTTCATATGCCGTGGCTGGACGCGTTTCGATTGACGACGGCAGGTGCTCTATTGCTGGGGCGCGTGTTTTCGTTGTGGAACATATTGGCCTATGCCGCAGGAATAGGCGCAGCTCTGGCGCTTGATGCCGCTCTTTCGGCGGGAAAGGGAGTTTGGCAGAAGCCGGCGGCATGAAAATCCGCTTCATCGCTCATCCTTGATTGCATAGCTGCATTTCCGTTTTGGCAGGCTCATTTTCATGAGATCGTTTGAATCCTAACTAATTTAATGCTAATAGATAGCCATGAAATCGTTTAACGCTCTCCAGCGAATCTTCACGGCTAACCTTCTGACGACCGGCCGCCAATGGCGGCGGGTCGTTGACCTTGTCCTGAGTTCCCATGGGATCTCGGAGGCGTCCGCCGCACCATTGCTGTGGATCGGCCGTCTCGGCGGCGGGGTGCGGCAGGTGGTTCTTGCCAATTATGTCGGCATCGAAGGCCCGTCGCTGGTGCGCTTGCTCGATCAGCTCGAAGGTCTCGGGCTTGTCGTGCGCAAGGACGATCCGACGGACCGCCGGGCGAAAGGCTTGTGGCTGACCACAGAGGGTGAGGCACTTGCGACGCGCATGGAGGAGACGCTCGACGAATTGCGCGGCAGGATCCTCGCCAATGTCGATAAGGCCGATATCGAAGCCGCGATCCGTGTGTTGCAGGCCTTCGAAGATTTCGAGGCGCCGAAGGCGTCCGGAACCAATCAACAGCGCGAGGAGGCATTATGAGCCTCCCGTCCTGGCGTGATTGGCTGTTTTCCGGCAAGGCCTTTGTGGCCGCTATGCTCGCGCTCTTCATCGCATTGTCTCTGGACCTTCCGCGCCCTTACTGGGCGATGGCGGCCGTCTACGTCGTTGCCAATCCGCTTGCGGGGGCAACGAGCTCGAAAGCGCTCTTTCGCGCGCTCGGCACGCTCCTGGGCGCCTCCGCCGCCGTCTTTTTCGTTCCGATTTTCGTCAATGCACCTATGCTCCTTTCCATCGTCATCGCGCTGTGGACAGGCACGCTGCTGTTCATATCGATGCTTGATCGGACCTCGCGCAGCTACGTCTTCATGCTGGCCGGATACACGCTGCCCATGATCGCCCTGCCGACCGTCGGCGCTCCGGAAACAGTCTTCGACGTTGCGCTTGCCCGCTCGGAAGAAATCCTCATTGGCATTGCCTGCGCCAGCGTCGTCAGCGCCGTCTTTTTCCCGACCAGCGTACGCTCGGTCCTTGGTCAGCGCATCACGACATGGCTCGACGATGCCGGCAGCTGGGCCGATGAAATCCTGCGCGGGGAGGGTGCTTCGCCCGCCACGCCGCTGAAGCGGCAGAAGCTTGCCTCAGATGTCACCGGCCTCGATCTCATCATCAGCCAGCTCGGCTATGATGCCGGCAGCCGCGATATCGTCCGCCATTCCCGCGAGCTGCGCAGCCGTCTCCTGATGTTGCTGCCGCTCTTCTCATCGCTGGCCGATCGCCTGCATGCGTTGAAGGCGAGGGAGAAAGCCCTGCCTCCTGAACTCCTCGCGGTCATGAACGAAGTGGCCGATTGGCTGTCCCAAGGTGGCAAGGGCGAGACCGATAAGACGGCTATCCTCCTCTCCGGAAAGATCGAGGCTTTACAGAATGCCGATCCCGATCTGAACTGGGATGACCTTGTGCTCTCCAGTGCGCTCGCACGGCTGAAGGAAATCGTCGATCTGTGGCAGGATTGCCTGACGCTGCGCAATGAGATCGTCGCCGGCAAGCGAGCTGGTTCCTGGCGCCCCGCTTTTCGCCATCGCGACGTCGTCGGGCGCAGCCGGCATTATGATTATGCCTTGCTGGCTTTCTCCGCCGGTTCGGTTGTCGTCGGCATCTTCATGGCCTGCTTCTTGTGGATCGTGACCGGCTGGGAAGATGGCGCCGGCTTCGTGACCATGGCCGCCGTCGCCTGTTCCTTCTTTGCCGCGCTTGATCGTCCGGCGCCGTTCATCACCTCGATGTTCGTCTGGACCGCATTCAGCCTGGTGATCGCCTTCATCTATCTCTTTGGCATATTGCCGGGCATCAACAGCTACGAACTGCTCGTGCTGGCATTCGCGCCGCCATTCCTGGTAATCGGCCTGCTGATCCCGCGGCCGCAGTCGAACATGCTCGCCATGCTGCTGACGGTGAACGGCGCCACCTTCATCGCACTGCAGGATCACTATACGGCCGATTTCAGCACTTTCATCAATGGCGCGATCGCCGCCTTGGCAGGCGTCGGCTTCGCGCTGGTCTGGACGCAACTGACGCGGCCGTTCGGCTCTGAACTTGCCGCATCGCGGCTGGTGCGGGCCGGCTGGAGCGATCTTGCCGAGACCGCCGCCGGTGCGCGGAGGGGCGATCATACGCGTCTGTCCGGCCGCATCCTCGATCGCCTCGGCCAGCTCGTTCCCCGCCTTGCCGCAGTCGAGGACCGCGAACTGAAAAAGGTCGACGGCTATGCCGACGTTCGCCTGGGCTTCAACGCGCTCATGTTGCAGAAGGAACGCCCGCAGCTCAGCACCGCCGGCGCATCTTCGGTGGGCACGGTTCTTTCCGGTGTCGCGGATTTCTATCGCTCGCGGGTAAAGGCGGGGCAGGCCATCGATCCATCGGATGGATTGCGCCAGTCTATCGACAACAGCCTGGAAGCGATTGCGCTCCGGGATGGGTCGGCGGGCCGTCCTAGCCTCGATGCCCTGGTCGGCCTGCGCCGGGCGCTCTTTCCCCATGCCGAGCCGCCGCAAAGCTGGCAGCCGCCCATGTCGGATACGTCCTCACCTCTTTCCATCGCAGCCGAGTAACATCATGCCCGCAGAATTCGATCTTTATGGCGTCTATATCCCACGCCTCCTTGTCCTCATGCTCGTGACGCTGCTCGCCGTCATTCCCCTCCGTCGCCTTCTCGCAAGGGTTGGGGCCTATGCCCTGGTCTGGCATCGCGGTCTCTTCGATCTCGCGCTCTATGTCCTGCTGCTCGGCGCGGTTTCCTCACTCTCCCGTTGGTACTTCACATGAACACGTTCAAAATGATCGGCCGCCTTTTCGTTACCCTTATCTTTGTCGTCGGAGCTGTCTTCGTCGGCCGAGAGCTCTGGGGGCATTACATGGATGAGCCATGGACGCGCGATGCGCGCCTGCGCGCCGATGTCGTCGGCATCGCGCCGGATGTCGCGGGTCTTGTCAGCGACGTGCTGGTCAAGGATAACCAGACCGTCAACAAGGGCGATGTCCTCTTCCGTGTAGACCGGGAGCGCTTCGCCATTGCGCTGGCGCAGGCCGATGCTGCGCTGGAAAGCAGCAAAGCCGCGCTCGATCAGGCCCATCGCGAAAACCAGCGGCAGTCGCGTCTCGGCGACGCAGGTTCCCTGCAGCAGAAAGAGCAGGCGCTGACCGCCGAGCAGCAGGCCGATGCATCCTTCCGTCAGGCGCAAGCCAGTCGCGATCTCGCCCAGCTCAATCTCGATCGCTCCGAGGTTCGCGCCACCGTGAACGGCAGGATCTCGAACCTGAGCCTGCGTCCGGGCGACTACGTGACGGCCGGCAGCGCTGAAGTGGCGCTGATCGACAGCGATTCCCTGCGCGTCGAGGGCTATTTCGAGGAAACCAAACTGCCGCGGATCCATGTCGGAGACGAGGTCTCCATCCACCTGATGGGCCAGACCGAAAAGCTGACCGGCCATGTCGAGAGCATCGCCAACGGCATCGAGGATCGCGAGCGCACCTCCGGCAGCATGCTTGCCAATATCACGCCCACCTTCAGCTGGGTTCGCCTGGCGCAGCGCGTGCCGGTTCGCATTGCGCTCGACAAGGTGCCAGACGGCACCAAGCTGATTGCCGGGCTGACGGCAACCGTCGAGGTGCAGGAACAGGCCCAGGCCAAGATCGCCAGTGCTGCGGAATGAACGTCGTGTGAAAAGGACAGGGCGGCCGAGTTCAGGCCGCTCTGGAACTGGACGCTGCAACCGGTTTCCGCGCCGCCCTGCGTCTCTCCATCATGATCGGTCGATACGACCGGTAGAGGATCATGGCGATCAGCAGGCCGATATAGATATATTGCTCCAGCGACAGGATCTTGGTCGACAGCGCGAAATGCAACGCGCCGCAGGCGGCGATGATATAGACCAGCCGGTGCAGCCAGATCCATTTCTTGCCGAGGCGCTTGATCGAGAAACTGTTGGAGGTCACGGCCAGCACCAGCAACATCACCAGTCCCGCCATGCCGAACATGATGAATGGCCGCTTCAGCACATCGTCGATCACCGCTCCGACGTCGAGCGCCTGATCGAGGATCATGTAAACAGCCAGATGCATCAGCGCGTAGTAAAAACAGAGCAGGCCGAGCGCACGGCGATAGCGCAGATAGTTCCAGCCGAACAGATCTCGCGCTGGGGTGACGGCGAGCGTCAGCAGCAGGAAGCGGATCGCCCAAAGCCCGAGGAACAGCTCGAAGGTCTTCACCGCATCGGCGCCGAGCTGATCGGTGGCCCCGAGATAGAATTCCCATGCCGCCGGTATCAGCCCGATGACATAGAGCGCCCAGACGGAAGCGGGTTGCCAGCGTTTGGGCAGAGCGAGAGAGACGGCCATCAGAAATTCGCCCTCAGATCCATGCCGGCATAGAGGCTTGCGACCTGGTCGGCATAACCGTTGAAGGGCAAGGTGGGGTGGCGGTTGGCGCTGAAGAAACCACCTTCGCCGATGCGGCGCTCGGTTGCCTGGCTCCAGCGCGGATGGTCGACCGCCGGATTGACGTTGGCGTAGAAGCCATATTCCTGGCTGTTGGCCACCTGCCATGTGTTCATCGGCTGCTTGTCGGTGAGCGTGATACGCACGATCGACTTGATGCCCTTGAAGCCATATTTCCACGGCACGACGAGCCGGATCGGTGCGCCGTTCTGGTTTGGCAGCGTTTCGCCATAGAGCCCGACGGCGAGCAGCGTCAGCTGATTGCGGGCTTCATCGAGCCGCAGGCCTTCGACATAGGGCCAGTCCAGGGACTGGAGGAGGCCTGACTGCCCCGGCATTTCCGAGGGCCGCACGACCGTCTCGAAGGCGACAAACTTGGCGCTGCCGAGTGGCTCTACCTTGTCGAGCAAGGCCGAAAGCGGGAAGCCATCCCACGGGATCACCATCGACCAGGCCTCGACGCAACGCATGCGGTAGACACGCTCTTCCGGCGGGAATTCCTTGATCAGCGCATCGATGTCGAAGGTGCCGGGCTTGTTGACCATGCCGTCGACCTTGACGGTCCACGGGCGCGGCTTGAAGTTGCCGGAAAGCTTCGCTGGGTCGCCCTTGTCGAGGCCGAATTCGTAGAAGTTATTGTAGGTGGTGACATCCTTGATCGGTGTCAGCTTCTCGTCGACCGTATAGTTGCTCTTCGTCGCGGTCAGCGGATCCGCCAGCGCGCTCTTGCCGCCGGCGATGGCCACGCCGGCACTGGCTGCCGCCGCCGTCAGGAACTCCCGGCGCCTGAGATAGATCGAGCGCGGCGTGATCTCGGAGGAGGTGATCTTTGGCGGGCGGTAGGAAGGCATGCTATAGTCCTTTCAGCGATCATAGAGATAATACGACCTCTACGTACGGGACGCACGATTTGTTACGGTCTTACGCCGGTATTTCTTTCGAACGGAAACCAATTTTTTGTGTCTGTCCGTGATCGATGAAACGGCTTGCTCGCGTGTTCACGTCATTTGGCCGATGAATACGCCCGACAAACGGCTCGAGGCCGGGTTTGCCCTTACGGCGTACCGGATTCGGCTGAGTTGATAGTGACAGTCCTGTGCGATTGGATTAGGACAATTCCAAAAAGCAGGAATGTCGGCGCTCCCTTTGGCGCAAAGCCAGGGCCGGCCGGCGCCTCACAATTTCCGAGACGACGAGGAATACACCATGCCAGCTTATCGTTCCAGAACCACGACCCACGGCCGCAACATGGCGGGCGCGCGCGGCCTTTGGCGCGCCACGGGTATGAAGGACAGCGATTTCGGCAAGCCTATCATTGCGGTGGTCAACTCCTTCACCCAGTTCGTGCCGGGTCACGTCCATCTGAAGGATCTCGGCCAGCTTGTCGCGCGCGAAATCGAAGCGGCCGGCGGCGTTGCCAAGGAATTCAACACCATCGCCGTCGACGACGGTATCGCCATGGGCCATGACGGCATGCTCTATTCGCTGCCCTCGCGCGAGCTGATCGCCGACAGCGTCGAATACATGGTCAACGCCCATTGCGCCGACGCCATGGTCTGCATCTCCAACTGCGACAAGATCACCCCCGGCATGCTGATGGCGTCGCTGCGCCTCAACATCCCCACGGTCTTTGTTTCCGGCGGCCCGATGGAAGCCGGCAAGGTCATCATGCATGGCAAGAAGGTCGCGCTCGATCTGGTCGATGCCATGGTCGCTGCCGCCGACGACAAGATCAGCGACGAGGACGTCGCCGTCATCGAACGCTCGGCCTGTCCGACCTGTGGTTCCTGTTCCGGCATGTTTACCGCCAATTCGATGAACTGCCTGACGGAAGCGCTCGGCCTGTCGCTGCCCGGCAACGGCTCGACGCTCGCCACCCATTCGGACCGCAAGGAACTCTTCCTCGAGGCTGGTCGCCGTGTCGTCGCTCTCGCGAAGCGTTATTACGAGCAGGACGATGTCACGGCACTGCCGCGGACAATCGCCAGCAAGGGTGCGTTCGAGAATGCCATGGCGCTCGACATCGCCATGGGCGGCTCGACCAACACCGTGCTGCATATCCTTGCGGCAGCGCATGAGGGTGAAATCGATTTCACCATGGATGACATCGATCGCCTGTCCCGGCGCGTTCCCTGCCTTTCCAAGGTGGCACCGGCCAAGGCAGACGTTCACATGGAAGACGTGCATCGCGCCGGCGGCATCATGGCGATTCTCGGCGAACTGAACCGTGCCGGCCTGTTGAATGCCGATCTGCCGACCGTCCACGCCCCAACGCTGGGCGAGGCGCTGGCGCAATGGGATATTGCGGTGACCGACAACAAGGCGGCTCTGGAGCTCTTCAGCGCTGCCCCTGGCGGTGTCCCGACGCAGGTTGCCTTCAGCCAGAGCGCGCGCTGGGAAGAGCTTGATCTCGATCGTGAAAAGGGTGTCATCCGCGATGCCCAGCATCCCTTCTCCAAGGATGGCGGCCTCGCCGTCTTGAAGGGCAATCTCGCGCTCGACGGCTGCATCGTGAAGACGGCCGGTGTCGATGAATCGATCCTGAAATTCTCCGGTCCTGCCAAGGTCTTCGAAAGCCAAGATTCGGCCGTCAAGGGCATCCTCAGCAACCAGGTCGTGGCCGGCGACGTCGTCGTCATCCGCTATGAAGGTCCGAAGGGCGGCCCGGGCATGCAGGAAATGCTCTATCCGACCAGCTATCTGAAGTCGAAGGGCCTCGGCAAGGCTTGCGCACTGATCACCGACGGCCGCTTCTCCGGCGGCACCTCGGGCCTCTCTATCGGCCACGCTTCACCCGAAGCGGCCAACGGCGGCACGATCGGCCTGGTGCGCGAAGGCGACATGATCGACATCGATATCCCGAACCGCACGATCAGCCTGCGCGTCGATGAGGCCGAACTCGCCGCCCGCCGCGAAGCCCAGAACGCCAAGGGCTGGTTCCCGGCCGAAAAGCGCAAGCGCAATGTCACCACGGCGCTGAAGGCCTATGCGGCCTTTGCGACCAGCGCGGACCGCGGCGCCGTCAGGGATCTGGGCGGGAAGTAATAGCCGACCATCTAAAGCAAGCGCAAAACCCCTGATTACAAATCAGGGGTTTTGTCTTTTGGGGCGATTTTACTTTTAGATCGGCCGATTGATCCTCTTATACGTCTCATCCAGCTCCTTCATCCGCTCCTGATAAGACGACGTCAAACATCCGACATCCGCGCCGCATGCCTGCCGCTTCTTCAACCAGGCGGACTGTTCATCCTGCAGCGTGCCACGCGAACCCATGGCGAGCAGGCCTGAGAGCAGGTCGAAGGTCGTCACCATCTTCACGTCTGCATCGTTGAGCGCCCTCACATCGCAGATCGCCTTCTCGTCAGGCTGCAGGTTCTGCGCATCGCAATTGAAGCTCGCGGCCCGGGATGTGCCGGTCGCGGAGAGGGTGCTAAGCAGGGTGAGAGAGGTGATGAGGAAGGCTGCCGTCAGGTTGTTTGGTCGCATAAGGTCACTCCATCTGTCGATTTCCGAAGTGAAATGCGCAATCACACAGTTTTGTTCATTCCAACTGTTTTTTATGAGCGCGCACGACCATCTATGCTTCATGCTTCCGCCCTCTTTTCTTTCTAGTGTTGGGCGCTACAACGTTGTTTCAAGAGCATTTAAAAAGGAAAATTCCATGCAGGTCCTGCTGAAGCGCACTGCCGTTTCGATGATTGCCCTCATCATGGCGATGCCGCTTTCCGCCGCGGCGCAGACTGCGAAGTCGGTGCCGGAAAGCCAGATGCAAATGCAGCTGTCGTTCGCGCCGCTGGTGAAGCAGACGGCCGGCGCGGTGGTCAACGTCTATGCCGAGCGGGTGGTGCAGCGGCAATCGCCTTTTGCCGGCGACCCCTTTTTTGAGCAGTTCTTTGGCCAACGCATGCCGAATCGCACGGAGAAGCAATCCTCGCTGGGCTCCGGCGTCATCGTCGAAGCAAACGGCACCGTTATCACCAATAATCATGTTGTCGATGGCGCCGATGATATCAAGATCGCGCTGTCGGACGGCCGCGAATTTCCCTGCAAGGTCATCCTGAAAGATGACCGGGTCGATCTCGCGGTATTGAAGATCCAGTCGAAGAACGAGACCTTCCCGATTCTGCCGCTCGGCAATTCCGATGGCGTTGAAGTCGGCGATCTCGTGCTGGCGATCGGCAATCCCTTCGGTGTCGGCCAGACGGTGACGAGCGGTATCGTCTCGGCGCTTGCCCGCAATCAGGTGAAGAACGAGGTCGGCTTCTTCATCCAGACCGACGCCTCGATCAATCCCGGCAATTCCGGCGGCGCGCTTGCGAATATGAACGGCGAGCTGATCGGTCTCAACACGGCGATCTTCTCGCAGGGCGGCGGCTCCAACGGTATCGGCTTTGCCATCCCCGCCAATCTGGTCAAGGTTTTCCTCGCTGCTGCCGATCGTGGCGACAAAACTTTCGACCGGCCCTATATCGGCGCCTCCTTTGAGCCGGTGACATCTGACGTTGCCGAAGCGCTCGGCCTCGACAAGGTGCGCGGTGCGCTGGTGACCAAGGTGATTGACGGTGGGCCGGCGGCGAAGGCCGGTCTGAAGCCGGGCGAAGTTGTCACCGCCCTCAACAATATCCCGGTCGAGCATCCGGACGCATTGGGCTACCGTCTGACGACGGCCGGCCTCGGCGCCACCGTGACCTTGACGGTTCTGGATGGCGGCAAGGAACATCAGGCCAGCATGACGCTCGCCGCCGCGCCAGAGACCACGCCACGCGAAGAGAAGCTCATTCAGGGTAACAACCCCTTCGCGGGCGTAACGGTCGCCAATCTGTCGCCGCGTGTCGCTGATGAGCTGCACCTGGCGCCGGATACGGCCGGTGTCGTGGTCGAGAGCCTGAAGGCGAATTCACCGGCCGATCGCGTTGGTTTCGCTCCGAAGGATATCATTATTTCCGTCAACGGCGTCGCCATCACCACGACCGACGTGTTACAGCAGGCCGTTAGCGGCAATCCAAGCTTCTGGCGCGTCGAGATCGAACGCGACGGCCAGCGCATACGGCAATTCTTTCGATGAGCGATGACCTGTTTGCACCGAAGATACCGGAGGGGGTCGCCAGCAAGCGGCCTCTTGCCGATCGTCTGCGGCCGCAAACCCTGGCTGATGTCACCGGCCAGTCACACCTGACCGGCGAGGACGGCGCGCTGCGGCGGATGATCGAATCCGGTTCACTCGGCTCGATGATCTTTTGGGGGCCACCCGGCACCGGCAAGACGACGGTGGCGCGGCTGCTGTCGGGCGAGGCGGGTCTCGCCTTCGAGCAGATCTCGGCGATCTTCTCCGGCGTCGCGGATCTCAAGAAGGTGTTCGAAACCGCGCGCCTGCGCCGCATGGATGGCCGCCAGACGCTGTTGTTCGTCGACGAGATCCATCGCTTCAACCGCGCTCAGCAAGATAGCTTCCTGCCCGTCATGGAGGACGGAACCGTTATTCTGGTCGGCGCCACGACCGAGAACCCGTCCTTCGAACTCAACGCCGCTCTTTTGTCCCGCGCCCGCGTCCTGACGTTTCGCTCGCACGACGAGGAAAGTCTGGCGGAGCTGCTGAGCCGCGCGGAAAAGACGGAAGGCAAGCCGCTGCCGCTGACCGAGGACGCCCGCGCCAGCCTGATCCGCATGGCCGATGGCGATGGCCGCTCGGTGCTGACGCTGGCGGAAGAAGTCTGGCGCGCCGCCCGCAAGGATGAGCTTTTCGATCCGGACGCGCTGGTGAAGATCGTGCAGCGCCGTGCGCCGGTCTACGACAAGGCGCAGGACGGCCATTATAATCTGATTTCGGCGCTGCATAAATCCGTGCGCGGCTCCGACCCCGACGCGGCGCTCTACTATCTCGCTCGGATGTTCGATGCAGGCGAAGACCCGCTTTATCTTGGGCGTCGGCTGGTGCGGATGGCGGTCGAGGATATCGGGCTTGCCGATCCGCAGGCGCTGGTGATCTGCAACGCCGCCAAGGACGCCTATGATTATCTCGGTTCGCCGGAAGGGGAATTGGCGCTGGCGCAAGCCTGCGTCTATCTCGCCACCGCCCCGAAATCGAATGCCCTCTACACGGCCTTCAAGGCTGCCACCCAGGCCGCCAAGGAAAATGGTTCGCTGTTGCCGCCCAAACAGATCCTCAATGCGCCGACGAAGCTGATGCGTACCGAGGGCTATGGTGACGGCTACCGCTACGATCACGACGAGCCGGATGCCTTTTCAGGCCAGAACTATTTTCCGGAAAAGATGGGCCGCCAGACCTTCTACGATCCGCCGGAGCGCGGCTTCGAGCGCGAAATCCGCAAGCGGTTGGACTGGTGGTCGAAGTTGCGCAAGGAGCGCGGCGAGCGCTAGAGCAATGCCAGGAAAAGTGCGCAGCGGTTTTCCGTCCGGAATTGCGTAGAGACAATGAGATAGACTAGGTGTCACCGGTTGGTGATGGTCTGCGATCCGGTCTTCTGCATACGCGGAGCAGGCGCCTTCTCAATCATCTTGACGCTCGATTCCGCCAAGCCGTTATGGCCTTCCATGTCGACCACCAGATGCCAATGGCCGGTCTCCGGTATCGTCAACCGGATTGGCGATTTCTTGGCGACGCCGCCGAGAAACTGATGCTTCAGAGTTTCCGTAAAGCGCTGGAAATTGGAGCCGTTCATCAGCCGGACATTGGCGATGGCCGACAACGTGATTTCGATCACTGTTCCGGCACGCTGCTCCTTGAGATCGTAGTGGCTATAACGGAAGGCAGGCTTCGACATTGCGCTTTCACTCTGATGGCACCCGGCCGCTATTTTACCCAAGCGTGGGTTAAAGAAGCGTTGGGCCGGGCGCGCGAGGCGGTCGAAGAGTTTCTTGAACTATCCCGCCTTAATGCAGGTTGGAGAAGGGTATGACGAGGCCGTTGAGATCGAGAACCGAGCCTTCCGGGGCGCGGCAGATATCGGCTGGATTATGATTGCACTCTTCCGCCGCGAAATGCAGCGCTGCCGCTTCATTGGCGAACAGGCCGCCGACGAGGCCCTGCCGGTCCTGGACGATCCAGCTGCCACGCCGGTCGCGGCCGACGGTGAAGCGGGCGGGTGCCGGTGAAGCGGCCATATGAGCCGTGCGGCGCTGGATATGCTGTGCGTTTGCCATGGTTTTCTCTCGTAAATTCGCTTCGATAGGCTCAGTTGACGGCCCAGTGCATCAGCACCTGGACGACGCCGGCGCCGAGAACGACAAGGGCAAGCCGCGGCGCAATGGCGAGAAGGCCGTCTTGCAGCGCATGCGAACGGGCCGGGCGCATGGCCTTGGCAGCTGCACGAGAGCGTTGGAGTGGGTCAGCGGCAGTGCCGTATTCGATGTAGCGTGACATCATAGTTCCTTTCCAAGTGTCACCGGCGCTGCTGTCGATCCTGACCGACGCGAGCGCCACGCACTCAAATCTATGTGCTATGCGGTATGATTTCCATTTGGCAGGAAAGGCTAAAATATAAAAATCTCATAGGGATAGAGCGCTTTTATAAACCTAGGCGGAATGCCAGCGGCGCGGGAGCGCGATGATCGCAATCCAGTCGAAGCGAAGCGATGGCCGTCTGGATTGCTGCATCGGTCTCTGCCTCGACGCCGATCAACGGCAGGCGCACATCGGGGCTCATATCCTTCATCAAGGCTAGCGCATGCTTCACTGTCGCCGGGGCGCTTTCGCACGCAAGTGCAGTGAACAACAGCCGCAGCCGATCCTCGATCAGCCGCGCCGCCGCCAGATGCTCACATTCGGCCGACATCTGCATGGAGTGGAAAAGCCGCGGCACGATATTGGCGGCGCTCGAAAACGATCCGCATCCACCGGCAATGGTGAAGGCGAGCGCTGTCACATCATGTGTCGAATAGAGCCCGATCCATCCCGGCAGCGATGGCCGCCAGGCACCGATGCGCGCGAGGTCGCCGCTGCCGTCGGCAATGCCGATGACGGTGGGGATTTCCGCCAGTCGCGCGACCGTCATCGGCGTTAGGTCGACAGCGGTATGGGAAGGAAGGTTGTGGATGATCAGCGGCAGGTCGGTGCTTTCCGCCAGCCGCTCGAAGTGATGGACAATGCCCTTCTGGGTGGGCTTGGAATAATAGGGAAGGGTGACGAAGGCGGCGTCGGCGCCAAGCTTTTCAGCCTGCAGCGTTTCTTCGATGGTCGTTGCCGTATCATTGGTGCCTGTGGCAACGATGACCGGAACTCGTCCCTCCGCCAGTTCGACGCAGATCTCGATGATCCGCGCCCGCTCGGCTTCGTCAAGCACCGGGCCTTCGCCGGTCAGCGAACAGGCAAGCAGCCCGTCGATGCCGCTGAGCAATTGCCACTCCACATGCGCCATCAGACCGACGCTGTCGAGCGCGCCATCCCGAAACGGTGTGACGAGCGCGGTGATCGCGCCGCCAATGCGCCTTTGCAAGGCTGTTCTGGTCATGATCCTGAGGCCGCTTAGAGATAGTGCAGCACGATGAAGAGCTCGAGGGCGCCTAGCAGCAGCCCGAAGGCAAACATCGCATAGAAGGTGCGCTTCTCGCGGACCTGCCGGTTGCGGAGCCGGCGTTTCGGCTGGACCTTATCGGTAGGGACGGAAGCGGCAATGCGATGGTGTCTCTTGTCGCTGTCGTGGACAAGGAAGCGGATGGACTCGGTCAGATTGGGAGAATGTGTGTCAAGCATGACGTTTACCTCTACATTCGACCGTAAGGGTAACGCCGAGCGGCATAGGAAATCCATTCGCGGCGAGAGGCGAAGAAATAAGTGGGATATAAAGATGCGGGTGGTGGCTCTGTAACTCCCTTTCCCGTGCAAATGGGGAAGGGGTCGGGGTGAAAGGCCAAGCCTGTTGCAAACCTGTCCGCTGTCGTCCGCTCGCATGACAAGTCAGGGTACCTCTCCATGCCAAGATGCTTGGATCAAAGCGTCAGGAGCGGAGGAAATCATGGACATTTACAGTCTCGCCATCACACACATTCACACCAGGCCCCGACCGGTGCGGATAAGTGCTTGGGCCGAGGACCGCTACTACTCGAACCAGATCGCTCTGCCGCGCTTGAGCTCGGGACTGCTTGGGTCGGTCACGATAATGGTTGGCGTGATCCTGATCCTTGGCATAACCCTGATCTGAGGCAGCCTAGTACCACGAGATATCAGCGTGTTATGCTGCGACCCGAGGTCACCGGAGATCGTGGAATGGACGAAAGCGAGGCTGGCGAGGCCGCGATCATTGCAATGATCCGCAGCGAGACCGAGGCCTGGTTGCAGCGGGACTTCGAGGCAGTGGCAAGCCACTGGGTGCAATCGCCGCAGACCCGGCGGATGGACTCCTTCGTCTCGCTGGGCATCCGGGTCGACGAAGGCTGGGACGCGATCGCCGCGCGACTTAAGACGATCGTGGAGCGATTTCCGGAGAAACACCTCTTTTCGGAGCGCGTTCGGTGGGAGAAGGTCAACGTCATCGTTGCCGGGAATATGGCCTGGGTCACCTACGACGAGATCGGCACCAACGCCAACGGCGATCTGAAGCGCATGCTAAAAATCCTGCACCGGGTCGATGGTATCTGGAAGATCAGTTGCATGGTGATGATGGAGAGCGCTGTCGAACAGGCGAACTCCCCGTTGATTGAGGTCGATGCCGATAGGCGTATCCTGTGGAGTAACCGACTCGCGCAAGAGCGGATACGCGACCATCAGGGACTCGCCGTCGCCGCCGGATGCCTCCGCGCCCAGCGGCGCGAACACGATCCCGCGCTTCGTGACGCCGTCCGGCTGGCCTTTCGCGAACTGCAGGGCCAGACACGGCTACGCTTATCGCCGAAGCAAGCCTGGGCGGTGGCCCTTGGCGAGGACGCGGCGGGGATACCGATGCACTGCTGGGTCCTCCTACTCGAAGATGGCAAGGCGCTGGTGTCGTTCGACGATGCGGAGACGGTCGCCCGCCGGATAGATGGGGCACGGGAGATCTATGGTTTGTCACCCGCGCAGGTCAAGCTTGCCCGCCTCATCGTCGATGGCCACGATCTCGCGGAGGCAGCCGGCCTCCTGGCAGTTAGCGTCAATACGCTACGCACTCAGCTGCAGCGCATTTTCGACAAAACCGGTGTGCGTAGCCAGGCTGCATTGGTGCGTTCGCTGCTCAGCGTCAACGCGCCCAACAAGTAGCACTGCAGCTTGCAGACTGCGACACGCTCCGCGAGCGGACCTCACAGAACCCTTCAGATTCCCACCTCAGCATCAGGGCGGCTGACGGCTACTCTGCCGTCCGTAAATTCTCCTGGTCCAATTGCGTCACCAGCGCCAGGATCGTCGCCGAGGTCGGCGTTGCCACACCCGTCAGCTTGCCGAGCGAAACGACGGTGCCGACCAGTGGTGTGATTTCCAGCGCCTTGCCGGCCAGCAGATCCTGCAGCATGGAGGTTCGCACCGGGCCGATGTGGCGGGAGCGCTCGAGGCGTTCCTCGATGGAGATCGCTATTTTCGACCCCAGGGCTTCCGCCACCGCCTTCACCTCGCGCATCACCGCACCGACCATGGCCGAGAGGGCAGGGTTGGCCATGATTTCCGACATCCGCGCCCGTGTCAGCGCGCTGATCGGATTGAAGGCGGCGTTGCCCATCAGCTTGCTCCAGATTTCGTCGCGGATGCGCGGCGAGATCGAGATGTTGACACCTGCCTGCTTCAGCAGGGCCGCAATCGCTTCGATGTCGCCTGATGTCTCGCCCGAGGGTTCGCCGAGGATGAAATGGCCGTTATTGCTGAGCTCGATTTCGCCGGGATTGATGACCTCCGCGCCCTGATAGGCGACGCAGCCGATAACGCGCTCAGGGCCGATCGATCGCCAGAGGTCGCCGTTCGGGTCGAGCTCCTCCATCTGGCGCTCGGCATGGCCGCTTTGCTGGTCCCGATGAAAATACCACCAGGGTATGCCGTTCAGGATCATCATGACGCGGGTGCCGGCGTGCAGCAGCTTGGCGATGCCGGGCACTGCCGCACCGAGCTGGTGGCCCTTAAGCCCCGTGATCACAAGGTCCTGCGGCGGTAGCTCCGCCGCATCGTCGGTCGCCGTCACTTGTGCCATGAGCGGGCTGTTCGCCCCGGCCTCCCAGAGGCGTATACCCTGCGTGCGAATGCCATCCAGATGCGCGCCGCGCGCAATGACGGAAATGCGGGCCTGTTCCCCGAGCCCTGAAGCCAGTTTTGCCGCAATCGCGCCGCCAAGCGCGCCGGCACCGTAAATACAGATATTCTTGAGGGGGGAGGATGTCATGGTCTTGATCTCCGGCTCTGTCGCGATTGGAGCAAATTAGGCGATCTTGATGATTTGGCGAGTGGTTTATTGAGGCTGGCGACAAAAATCCCGGGCCTTTGCCGTCAACCGCGGCAGCCTCCCGGCCGGCAAGGTTCTTTCGGGCTATTCTTTACCACAATCCCGTTTTAACTTCGCCGGCACTGCTCTGGACCAGGGACAACCGGTACGGTATCGGTCTATCACTAGTCCTTCTAAAGTTGATAGTTTCGCCTGGGGAAGATCGTTGCGTTTTGAAGCCTTAAACCGCCTCTGGGAGACCGTTCGGGAGACCAGCCATGATTTTCGGGCCTCGACCGATGTGTTTCCCGTCGTCGATGTCGAGAAGCTGAGCACGACACTCAGCCTAAAGGAGAAGGGTGCGACCGCCGGCAGGCTCAACCGGCCGGGGCCGATCGCGCAATCCCTCGACGAGACTGAACAGAATATGGTCGCCTGGATCGAGACGGAAAAGAAAAGCTCGCATCAGATCCTCGAGGATCAGTTCCAGACCTTCGACAGCCGCCTGCGCAATCTTGATTTCGAGGGGCAATTCGGGCTGATCCGGCAAGCGAATGCGTCGAGCATTTCGGATTTCAAGGCGGAGGTCGCGAGCGGCGTCGATGAGCTGCACGGCCTGCGCCGCAGTCTGAAGACCGCCGAGGATGAATTGGTGGACTTCAAGTCGAGGCACAGGTTGCAGCGTGCGGCGAAGATTTCCAGCAAGGCTGCTTGGGGCTTCAAGGTGGCGCTGATCGTCTTCCTGATCCTGATCGAGATGGTGATGAACGGCAGCTTTCTTGCCAAGGGAAGCGAGCAGGGTGTCGTCGGCGGCGTGACGGAAGCGGCGGCCTTCGCCTTCCTGAACATCGGCGCGGCGCTGATGTTTTCATTCTTCTGCGTCCGTTTCCTCGTGCACCGGTCGTTTCTTTTGAAGCTGCTCGGCCTGCTTGGTCTGGTCGCCTACGTCGCCGTGGCGCTGGCGATCAACATCGCGCTGGCGCATTACCGCGAGGTGTCGGCAACCATTCTCTCCGGCGCGGGCGTGGAGGTGATGCAGCGGCTGAAGACCGCGCCGCTCGGCCTGCAGGAGCTGAATTCCTGGATGCTGTTTGCCGTCGGCTTGATGTTTTCGCTCTTTGCCTTCATCGACGGCTGCTACCTGACGGATCCTTATCCAGGCTTTGCCGGCGTGCAGAAGCGCCTCGATGCGGCGAGAAGCAGCTATATCGACCGCAAGCTCGATCTGATCGACGATCTCCGGGATATCCGCGACGAACACAACAGCAAGATCGAGGCGATCATCCGCGATCTCAGCATGCGCCGCCAGGAGACCGCCGCGATCCTCGCCCACCGCGCCCGGACGGCCGGTCTCTTCGCCGAACATCAAAATCATCTCGAGCGCACCGCCAACACGCTTCTGACCATCTATCGCGAGGCCAATAGAGGCGCGCGCACGGAGCCTGAGCCAGCCTATTTCGCCTCCCGCTATCAGCTTGAGCGCTTGGTGCCGGTGCTGCATAGCAACGAGGAATGGGATGACAAATTGCTTGGCGAACGTATCCAGAGCGCGCAGGCCGAATTGAGCGAGCAGATCAAACGGATCGGCGACGAATTCGAGAGCGCCATCGAGAAGTATCACAAGCTCGACAATCTTTTCCCGGAGAGCACCATTGGCGCGACGCAAGCGGCGTAGCCGGGGCGGCAGCTCGGCGGGTCTGATCATCGCGACGGTTTGCCTTGCCGTCCTGTCGCTCGGCATCGTCGGCGCCTATGGCTGGCTGCGCTACAAGGCGAATGGCAATGTCGCGGTCGACCAGGTATCGCTTTGCCCGGTGGACGGACCGAAGTCGGAAACGGCAATCCTGCTAGACGTCACCGATCCGATATCGGACACGACGGCGCTCGACCTGCGCAACCAGTTCCAGAAGATCGTCGCCGATGTGCCGGTCGGCGGCGCGATCGATATCTACGCGCTGACGGCGAAGGAGGGCGAGCTCATCCAGACCTTCCACGGCTGCAATCCTGGAAGCGGCGCCAACGTCGACGAATGGACCAGCAATCCACGGCTGGCGCAGGCGCGCTGGGAGAAGGGATTCCAGAAGCCGCTTGCCGATATCGCCGGTAAGCTGAACGTCGGCGAGGCGGGCAAGCTGTCGCCGATCATGGCCGCGATCCAGAAGATCAATCTGGAGGTCTTCGCAAGCGCCGCTCCGGGCACGCCGAAGCATCTCTACATCGCTTCCGACATGCTGGAGCACACCGACGCCTTCTCGAACTATCGCGATGGCGCCTCCTACCAGAAATTTCAGGCGAGCCCCGCGCGCGACAAGTACCGGACGTCACTGGATGGTGTCATGGTCAAGATCATCGCCTTTCAAAGGCCGAATACGAAGTTCAGTATGGAGGATCTTGCGAATTTCTGGGCGCAGTGGATCAAGAACAACAATGGCTATTTCGACGGCTTCGTCCGATTGGAGGGGATACGCTGATGGCCGATGCTGAGGCAAGGTTCGCCATGCGCGACTACGGGCCGATGGTCCTCTTCGCCTCCACCACCATCGGCGGCATGATCTTCATCTGGACCTCCAAGCTCTTGGGTTGGTCGCTGCCGGTCGTGACCGGCGTGCCGCTGCTGCTGATGGCGATCTATTTCGTCGCTTCGTTGGCCTTCGCCGGATTCCGCCTCCAGAACGAGCAGACGGGCGACAATCTTTATTACATGGGCTTCCTGTTCACCCTGTCGAGCCTCGGCGTCTCGCTCTATCTCTTCGCCGGTGAGACCTCGATTGAGACGATCGTCCGCAATTTCGGCATTGCCGTCACCTCGACCATCGCCGGCGTGACGCTGCGCATTCTCTTCAACCAGATGCGGCGCGACCCGATCGACATCGAGCGCAGTACCCGCCATGAGCTGGCCGAGATGACGCGGCGTGTGCGTACGGAGCTTGACGCCTCCTCGCGTGAATTCTCCCACTATAGGCGCGTCAGCCAGCAAATGTTGTCGGAGGGGTTCGAGGAGATTGCGCACCAGGCCGAGCGCAATGGCGAGGAAATCCAGAAGATCCTGGAAGTCCTGGCGAAACAGGCGGTCAAGCCGATCAACGAGGCGGCGGCGCAACTGACGGAAACGACATCGCAGCTATCCGAGATCATCGGCAAATTCGGCACCGCCGTCGAAACGGTCGGCAAGAAGCTCGAGGATATCCGCGCGCCGGAAGATGTGGTCCGGGCCGAGCTCGCGCCGGCCATCGCCGCCATCAAGGACATGGCCGAGGCACAATTGCAGCCGCTGCAGAATATCGAGCGGACGTTGAACCGTATAGCCGATCTGCCGGGACGGCCACTGTCGCCCGAACTCAAAGTGGTTGATCCACATCCGGAGAGGTCATCCGGTGCCGAGGATGTGCTCATGCATAATGAGGTACTTTCCGGGACGGCTGGGCGTAAACGCCGGTGGCATCTATGGTGATACGCGCCACGGACGCCAAGCCGAAGCTGGAACACAGGGGCTACAATCGTGGCCTTATCCTCGGCTTGACCATGGCTGAATCCATGCTGCTCCTGGTCTTTTGCTTGCTGCTGGTCGCAGCGGCGATGATTTCGCGAGAAAGAAGCCAGCGCTATGAGGCAGAGCGCAAGCTGAAGAATGCCGAGCAGCAGCTTGTTCTTCTGGAACAGAAGCGGTCCGAGCAGAGCTATCTCATCGTACAGCTGCAAAAGCAGCTCAAGTCCGGCGACCTTTCTCCGGCGGATCAGGCGAAGCTGGAAAAGGACTGGCGCGAGCTGGTATTGGCGCGCGAGACGCTGGACAGCATAGGCACGGAGGGAACGAAGCCCGAGGATTTGCGAGAGCTTGCCAAGGTTGCGGCAGTGTTGAAGCAGCACGGCGTCGCGCTCGCCAAGGCGCCCGACGAAGTGGACAGGCTTCTGGCGGCAGGGCTCGGCGGGACAGGCCCCCACGAATGGCCTCCGATCATCAATCTGGAGGATGTCAGGACGAATTATTTTCAGTCGGGCAGCACCGATCTGACCAGGACGTTCGTGCAGTTGCTCAATACCACCGTCGCCGATGAGATCGCCGGCAACCTCAACGACTACGATGCCAATATCGTCGAGGTGATTGGCCATACGGACGAACAGCCGGTGGCGCGAAGGGTCTCCAACCTCGACGACACGCTGATCGGCGCCATGGATGGCAGGTTGCCGATATCGGCCGTCGAGCCGGCCGACAATGCCGGGCTGGGGCTGGCCCGCGCCATCGCCGTTGCCAATGTGCTGAAGGCCAATCCCAAGCTGAAGAATGCTACGATCCTGCCAATGTCGGCGGCTCAGCTGATCCTGCCGGGCGATACGATCTCGGCGGGGCAGGCGGGAGCCGTGGAAACCCGCCGCCGCATCGAGATCCGCGTCCGTGGCAGGACGACGCCTGTCGCGGTGGTCGACGGGTCAACCCCTCTGCCTGTCAGCGTCAGCACGCACTAGCGACCTTCGCCGCGAAAGCTCTCGCTCTTATGTTCAGCTATGCAGACCGGGCGCCTCATGGCCTGTACGCGCCACATATTCCGTATAGCCGCCGCCATATTGGTGGATGCCTTCGGGCGTCAGCTCGAGCACGCGGTTGGAGAGCTCTGCGAGGAAGTGTCGGTCATGCGAGACGAACAGCATGGTGCCCTCGTATTGCGACAGCGCCTTGATGAGCATTTCCTTCGTGTCGAGGTCCAGATGGTTCGTGGGCTCATCGAGCACGAGGAGGTTCGGCGGGTTGAAGAGCATGATCGCCATGACCAGACGCGCTTTCTCGCCGCCCGACAGCACCCGGCATCTCTTCTCGACATCGTCGCCGGAAAACCCGAAACATCCGGCAAGCGCGCGCAGCGACCCTTGGCCCGCCTGCGGAAAGTCGTGTTCGAGCTGCTGGAACACGGTGCGTTCGCCGTCGAGAAGATCCATGGCATGCTGGGCGAAATAACCCATCTTGACGCTGGCGCCCAAGGCAACGCTGCCTTCGTCCGGCTGCGTCGAGCCGGCAACCAGCTTCAGCAGGGTGGACTTGCCGGCACCGTTGATGCCCATGATGCACCAGCGCTCCTTGCGCCGTACCATAAAGTCCAGCCCTTCGTAGATGACCCGGCTGCCGTACTTTTTATGGACGTTCTTCAGATTGACGACATCTTCGCCGGAGCGCGGGGCCGGCTGGAATTCGAAGGCGACCGTCTGGCGGCGCTTGGGCGGCTCCACCCGGTCGATCTTCTCCAGCTTCTTGACGCGGCTCTGCACCTGAGAAGCGTGCGAGGCACGCGCCTTGAAGCGCTCGATGAACTTGATTTCCTTGGCGAGCATCGCCTGCTGACGCTCGAATTGCGCCTGCTGCTGCTTCTCGTTCTGGGCCCGCTGCTGTTCGTAGAACTCATAGTCGCCCGAATAGCTGTTCAGCGAACCGCCATCGATCTCGATGATCTTGGTGACGATGCGGTTCATGAACTCGCGGTCGTGCGAGGTCATCAGCAATGCGCCTTCATAACCCTTCAGGAATTCTTCGAGCCAGATGAGGCTTTCGAGATCCAGATGGTTGCTCGGCTCGTCGAGCAGCATGACATCGGGGCGCATGAGGAGAATTCGGGCGAGCGCCACGCGCATCTTCCAGCCGCCCGACAGCGCGCCGACATCGCCGTCCATCATTTCTTCGCTGAAGCTCAGTCCTGCCAGGACTTCGCGAGCGCGACCCTCCAGAGCATAGCCGTCCAGCTCTTCGTAGCGCGCCTGCACTTCGCCGTAGCGCTCGATAATCTTGTCCATGTTGTCGGCCTGATCGGGATCGACCATGGCGGCCTCAAGATCGCGCAATTCGGCGGCGACGACGCTGACCGGACCCGCGCCTTCCATGACTTCGGAGACGGCGCTGCGGCCTTCCATCTCACCGACATCCTGGTTGAAGTAGCCGATGGTGATGCCCTTATCGGCGGAGACTTGCCCTTCGTCGGGCAGCTCCTGTCCGGTGATCATCCGGAACAACGTCGTCTTGCCGGCCCCGTTGGGACCGACGAGCCCGACGCTCTCGCCCCTGTTGAGCGCTGCGGACGCCTCGATGAAGAGGATGCGGTGGCTGTTCTGCTTGCTGATATTTTCGATACGGATCATATTGTCTACGCGAGGCCCGAAGAGAGAGATTTTGGCGCCCTTATGCCATGTGTCTCTCGGTCTGTCCCAGGTTTTCAGCCATCCGGTCCGTCGAAAATTGCCGCCGGTACGAGAAGAGCACAGTCGGCCGGGTCGATGCTATGCAGCCTCGGTCTTTTCAGGTGACAGCAGAAGCTTGTCGATCCGCCGGCCGTCAAGATCGATGACTTCGAAACGCCAGCCGTTCCTGCTGAAACTCTCCCCGAGTTCCGGAAGATGTTTCAGTTCCTCCAGCACCAGACCCGCGACGGTCTGATACTCGGCATCCTCGTCGAGCGGGATGTTCATGAATTCCGAGAATTCGTCGATCGGCATCCAGCCGGAGACGAGATAGGAACCGTCGTCGCGCCGCGCGATTGCCGGCTCTTCGCCATGTTCGGTCTGGAACACCCCCATGATGGCTTCCATGATATCGCCGGAGGTAACGACGCCTTCGAAGTGCCCATATTCGTCGAAGACGAGGACCATGTCGGTGGGCGACGTGCGGATCATCTGGATGACGGTGTTGGCGGTGGCAAGATCCGACACGACCGGAACCTCGCGCGTTAGCGCCTTGATATCGGCGCGGCCGTCGGTGGACATCGCGTCGTAATAATCCTTGACGAACAGAACGCCCAGAACCTCGTCGGAACTTCCCCTGCGCACGGGAAGCTGCGAACGGTTGGTGCGATGAAGCTGTGTGCGTATCTCTTCCGCACTGTCATCGACATCGATCAGCTCGACCTCGCGCCTTGGGGTCATCAGCGCTCGCGCGGTCCGGTCCGCCAGCCGCATGACGCCCGAAATCATCGCGGATTCTTCGCTCTCGATCACGCCGGCGCTCTGCGCCTCGGCAAGAATGGTCTTGATCTCCTCATCGGTGACGCCGTCGCTACCCTTTCCGGATTGCCCGAGAAGGCTGAGCACCAGACGGCCGGACGCATCGAGAAGCCAGACCAGCGGCAAGGCGAGCTTCGAGAGAACGGTCATCGCCGGGGCGACTTTGCTGGCCACTGTCTCGGGCGCGCGGAGCGCAATCTGCTTCGGCACGAGTTCACCGACGATCAGCGAGAGATAGGTGATCGCCACGACGACTGTTCCGACGCCGAGGGCGTCGGCCAACCCCTGGGACATGCCCTGGGTGACCAGCCAGTTCGTGAAGCGGGCGCCGAGCGTTGCGCCTGAGAACGCGCCGGAGAGGACGCCGACCAGCGTGATGCCGATCTGGACCGTCGACAGAAAGCGGCCGGGGTGCTCGATCAGTCTGATCGCCAGGCGGGCACCTCTGCTGCCCTGATCCGCAAGAACCTTGAGACGTGCCGGTCGTGCGGAAACCACGGCAAGCTCCGACATTGCCAGGACACCGTTAAGGATGGTCAGCAGGACGACGATTGAAATTTCGAGAAACAAAACCGGCTCTTATAATTGATGAGGATGCCGGTGAAGATATGCATCAATGCCCCGCCGCGCCAGTGGGAAGGGCGGCATAATATCCTCGAGAGGCCGGTTGTGGGGCTCAAAAGAAGGCCGACTGCCGGTTTTGATCGTTCGGAGAATTTTTAACATGCGATCGATCTCGATGGCTCTGTCGGGTGAAAAACGCAGGAAACCTAAAATGCGAACAATCTTCTTTTGAATAAATTTGACGGGCTTTCGGCTTCATGGCGTCGTTCATGGAGCCAAAGATGCGATCGTTACTCGTCACATGCATTCTGTTTCTAGCCGGGCTTTTGTTCTTTTCGGGCGCGACCATCGCGAAGCCCGCAGGGAATATGTCCGGCTCGCAGCCGCATAGCTTTGCGCGTGTCACCATAAGAACGACCGTGCCGATCGGCTGGATCAGCTTCTGCGACGCCCAACCCGCCGAATGTGCCGCAGGGCAGAAGAGCGAAGAATTCGCAAAAGTCGACGAGGACCGCCGGGCGGAGCTGCTGCAGATCAACCAATTGGTCAATCATGAGATCCAGGGCGTCGGAGATGACGACCATTATGGAATTTACAAGCTAGGCATCATGAACTGGTGGACCTATCCCGATGACGGCATGGGCAATTGCAACGACTATGTTCTGCTGAAAAGGAAGCTTCTCATAGAGGCGGGCTGGCCCCGTTCGGCCTTGCTGCTGACGGTCGTTCTCGACAAGCACAATGAGGGGCATCTCGTGCTGATGGCGCGAACGAACGACGGCGATCTCGTTCTGGACAATCTGACCGATGCCGTGAAGACGTGGAGCGGGACGGGTTACACCTATATCAAGCGGCAATCCGCTGACGATCCGAATGTCTGGCTCCGTCTTGAGCCGGGCCGCACGCCCGAAGAACTTGCCATGATCAGCAAGGCCATGGCAAATCACTTGCACTGATTGGCAGACCAGTAGGTATCCACGAGCTTCTGCCCGTCGCGGTCGAGGATTGCGAAGTCACCGGGTATGACGACAAAGAAGCGCTCGTTCTTGTCCCCACCGGCGGATTGCTCGTTGATGATCCCACAGACGACGAACCCGGGCATTTTGGTGCTGGGTTTGGTGCTCGATATGTGGATGGCCGACATCGGGACATCTATCCTTCGCACGATCGCGGCGGCGGCAAGTGCCGGAACATCGTCCATCGTCGGAATTGCGGCGCCAGGTGCTGCGGCAAGCAGAATGCCTCCGGTCACGAAAAGATGGTTCACCGGGTTCCTCTCTGAAGTCGTGGATTCGTGCGTGGGCAAGTGCCACGTCACCTAAAGTTTATTGCGATTCGTCTCACGGAAGAACCGCTCAGCCTTGTTTCAGGAGCTTGTTCGAATATGAAGGCGGTCCTGTGGTCGGGGCCTTTTACGAGAGCGATTATCAAATGCGAACAAGCCTATCGAAGATTTCGGCGACCAGCCTCATCCTTTTTCTTGCCATTACCTCCACTTGCGCGGCCCAGGACATGGTGCGCGTGCCTCCCGGCAACCGCAATTCCGAGCAGCCTGCGATCCCCTCGACATCGGCGATGCGCGCCAAGGCCTTCTCCACGACCTATGAGGAGAAATACGAGAAGATCCTCACGGTGCTCCGCCAGGACAAAAGCCTGATGCAGCAGATTAAGAAGGCAGCTGAGACCTATCAGATCGATCCGATCCACATCATTGGCGCCCTTGTCGGCGAGCACACCTACAACATCACGATCGTCGACAGGGTTCAGTCCTACTATGTCAAGGCGCTCGCCTATTCGAAGGCGGACTTCACGTTCAGCTACAAGGGCACGTCCGTGCAGTCCTTCGTGAAGAGGCCGGAATTTGCGCGTTGCAATGGTTTCACCGGCAGCACCGAACTCTGGGAATGCCGCGACGAGACGTGGGATCAGAATTTTCGCGGTAAGACCATCGACGGCATTTCCTATGAGAACATGACGTTCCAGCGAGCGTTCTTTCAGCCCTTCTATGCCGGGCAGACCTTCGGCCTCGGGCAGATCAGCCCGCTGACGGCGCTGGAGGTCACCGACCGGGTGCATGCCACCAGCGGATTGGCGAAATTATCGCCGGACGATCCGCAGGCGATCTATCGCGACATCATGGATCCGGCGCGCAGCGTTCTCTACATCGCCGCGATCATCAAGGATGCCATAGAGGCCTACCGGGATCAGGGCTTCGATATCTCCGACAATCCCGGCCTGACCGCGACGCTATACAATGTCGGCCAGCCGCGTCGCCGGGCGCTGTCGCTCCGGCAGGATGCCGATAAGCCCGGTGGTCGCAAGCTGCCGGAGGAGAATTATTACGGCTGGCTGGTCAACGACAAGCTGACGGAACTTCAGGGCCTGTTGGCCGGGTCATGAATGGCGGAAGGCGGGTGAGGCAGCGATGCCGACCCGCTTTTGCCGTTACAGGCATGAGGGGCCGACCCTTACGATCTCGCACCCTTCCATCCGAGAAGCCGCATCGCATTGGCGGTGACGAGCACGGTGGCGCCGGTATCGGCGAGGATCGCCGGCCAGAGGCCGGTGATGCCGACAACCGTGGTCACCAGGAACACCGCTTTCAGGCCGAGGGCCATGGTGATGTTCTGGTGGATATTGCTCATCGTCGTGCGCGACAGCACGACCATGTTGGCGACATCGGTCACGCGGCCATGAAGAGCCGCGGCATCGGCCGTCTCCAGCGCCACATCGGTGCCGCCGCCCATGGCGATGCCGACATCGGCGGCCGCCAGCGCCGGCGCGTCATTGATGCCGTCTCCGACCTTTGCGACGATCTGCTTTTGCGCCTGCAACTCGCGCACGATGCGCTGCTTGTCCTCGGGCAGGAGCTGGGCGCGGGGCTCGATGCCGAGACCCTTGGCGATGGCCGCAGCCGTCCGTGCATTGTCGCCGGTCAGCATGACAGCACCGATCCCGGCCGCTCTCAGTGCCTCGATCCCGGCGCGGGCGTCAGTGCGCGGCTCGTCACGCATGGCGATCAGGCCGGCGATCCTGCTTTCCACGACCAGCACGGAGACGCTCTTGCCTTCATCGTTCAGGGCCACGATCTGGGCATCCTGTTCGGTCGAGAATACTTCGATCTCCCGCGCCGCCTGTGGTGAGAGCAGCAATATGGCCTCGCCGCCAACCCGGCCGCTGACGCCCTTTCCGGGCAGGGCTTTCGCTTCGGCAGCAGGCGGAACCGGGAGCCTGTCAGCCTTTGCCCGTTCGAGGATCGCAAGCGCAAGCGGATGGCTTGAGCCGCTTTCCAGTGCGGCAGCCCTCGACAGCACCTGGGCTTCGGTATGGCCGAAACCGGCGACGTCGGTCACCTTCGGCTTGCCCTCGGTCAGCGTGCCGGTCTTGTCGAAGGCGACCGTCGTCACCTTGCCCATGGTTTCCAGAACTGCGCCGCCCTTCAAGAGCAAGCCGTTGCGAGCGCCCGCCGAAAGGGCCGCAGCGATGGCTGCCGGCGTCGAGATGACGAGGGCGCAGGGGCAGCCGATCAGCAGGATGGCGAGGCCCTTATAGACCCATTCCATCCAGCTCGCGCCGGCCACCAGCGGCGGCGTCACCGCGACCAGTGCCGCCACAGCCACGACAGCAGGCGTATAGTAGCGCGAGAAGCGGTCGATAAAGCGCTCGGTCGGTGCCTTGGACTCCTGGGCTTCCTCGACCAGCTTGACGACACGCGCAATCGTGTTGTCGGCGGCGGCCGCGGTGACTTTGACGCGCAGCACGGCGTCGGTATTGATCGTGCCCGCGAAGACCTTGGCGTCTATGCCCTTGCGCACCGGCGTGCTTTCGCCGGTCACCGGCGCCTCATCGATGGCGCTTTCGCCTTCGACGATCACGCCATCGGCGGCGATACGGTCGCCGGGGCGAATGAGAATGATCGTGCCGACCTTGAGGCTGTCGGCCTGGACTTCGTGGGTCTGGCCGTCTTCCTCGACCAGCGCGGTTTTCGGAACCAATGTCGTCAGTGACTGGATGCTGGCGCGCGCCTTACTGGCGGCCACGCCTTCCAGCAGCTCGCCGACGAGGAAAAGGAAGACGACTGTTGCCGCTTCTTCGCCGGCATTGATGATGACGGCGCCGATGGCCGCGATGGTCATCAGCATCTCGATGGAAAAAGGCGTGCCGGCCAATGCTGCCATGACGGCACGGCGCGCGATCGGCACGAGGCCGACCAGCATCGCGACGATAAATGCATAGGGTGCGATCGAGGGAACGAGATGGCCGATAGCATAGGCGGCAACCAGCGCGCCGCCTGACAGGATCGTCAGCCGGCCCTTTTTGCTCGCCCACCATGGGCCGTTCGTCGGCGCATGGTCGTGGCCATGCAGTCCCTCGATCTCCTTCTCGGCGTGCTTCTGATCGGTATGATGATCATGGCTGGCATGGTCATGCGCCGAATGATCGTGGCCGCTGTGATCATGGGAATGGTCATGATCGCCTTTGCACTGGTGGCCATGATCGTCATGCTGATGTTCAGTGGGCGAGGGTGCTGCCTTGCCGGCAAGCGGCGCGACGGAATAGCCGAGGCCCGCCACCTTCTTTTCGATGGCGACAAGGTTGCTGGTCTCGTCGTGGCGGACGGTCATCGTGCCGGCGGTCACCGAGACCGAGACATCCTCGACGCCGGGCATGCGCCTGACGGCCGTATCGATCTTGGCCGCGCAAGACGCGCAATCCATCCCGCCAACTCTGTATCGTGTCTGTGTCGCTGCTGCCATGATCCGCTTCCTTGTCAAACCGTGGCATCCTTCCTACATCCTCTAGTGACTAGAGGTGCAAGAGGAAAATTATGAAAAAGATCACGATCGGCGAAGCGGCCCGGCAAAGCGGTGTGAAGGTGCCGACGATCCGCTACTACGAGAGCATCGGTCTTCTGGCTGAACCGGAGCGGAGCGAGGGCAATCAGCGCTCCTACCAGCAGTCGCATCTGCAGAGGCTCGCCTTCATCCGCCACGCCCGTGAACTCGGCTTCGAAGTCGACTCCATCCGCACGCTGCTGGCGCTACAGGACGACCCGCACCAATCCTGCGCCTCGGCCGACGCCATCGCCAAGGCCCGCCTGATCGAGGTCGAGCAGCGCATCCGCAGCCTGATGGCGCTGAAAGCCGAATTGGAAATGATGGTAAAAGGCTGCGGCCACGGCCGCGTCGACCAATGCCGGGTGATCGAGGTTCTTGCGGATCACGGGGAATGCATGCATCCGCAGCATTGATGGGATAGGGTTGAATTCACCCCAATTGCCATCTCGCAGTGCCCCATCGAGCACCATGAAAAGTAATGTTTTTCCTCAAGCCGAGACTGATCAGCACCAAGCTGGATAACAGTCGGCCTTCGTTCAAGCGCCTTGTCGAAGCCAGCTGCGTACCATTGCGATGACGCTTCTTTTCATGTCAGCGACCGAGTTTCGAACGGTCTCCACACGATCCATAATCCATTTGAGCCAGCCGTAAGTTAGCAGCTTCTCGCGGCCTGCGTGGAAAAGACGTTCGACCAACAGGAAGCTCATCAGGTATGCCAATGCGATTATTACGAGTCCGAAGATCACATGACCCCTGGCAATGACGAATAGAGCGTAGATCTTCAGTGGCTCAGCAATCGCAAGCGGGACGACGAACAGAACGAGAATGACGCCTCGTGGCAATGAACCAACAAACTCGCCGAAGTGCACTACGATGGAGAGCGAGGCGAACCAGTTCACGAACGGGCGGTATAGTGGTCGGGCGACTTCGCTGATGAGCACGAGCACGGTTATGACGAGCCGCAAAGGTAGCAGAAGCAATTGCAAGGCAGACCGGCGTCGGCGTTCGATGACCATCTCTGAAAGCCTCATATCGTCATCAACTGGTGGTCAATGGCTGTTTAAATATGTTCGCTTGGGCGCCCTACGATATCTAGCAAACCCTTTGCGGGCAAACGCGAAGCCATGCCGCGACGGTGACTTTGGCTTGAACGAGTTTCCGAAGATTACCAAGCGCCAATCAGGGAATTGCCGAGGAGCGGAACGAGGTTGGTTCTTCCATCCTGGTTCCGAACGGTGATAGACGCCTGCATTTTCTTAGGCGACTTCCGAAACCAGTTCGTGGCAACGGTGGCGAGGTCTCCGATCATCGGATGCTTGCGCCAATCCGCGAAACGCTCGGCCGTCGCCTCAGGCTCGAAATGATAGAAGAAATCGCCGGACTGGCCGAGATCGTTGATAGACGCAGCCATGGATGAAAGCCGACGCTGAAACATCTTCGAATGGATCAACAGGCCTGGCGCACTTTCCGAGAACGCAGGGGCCATGAAGTCGATGGCCCAACCGTCCGCTTCGACCCAGCAGTGGAAATTTTCGCCAGCGCCGGAGACATAGCCATCGTCGCGCTGGTCGGCGAAAAGGATGTGTTTTCCGTCAAGATTGTAAGCGGCGAGACCGCCCTTCGGCTTTGCCTTGATCTTGAAATGATGTTCGAGAATGAAGGCTCCGAACGTACTGAAATACATCGAAGCCGTGGCGGGATTGGCGTTTTCGTTGATCAGCAGGCTGTTGATGACCCGGTAAATCCGATGGTAGTCGCTTTGCTTGATCAGCATGATCGTTTGCCCTTAAACCCACAATATGGGCCTTCCCGTAAGTGATGGCAGCGGCCATGTAAACGTCAGATGTGACAGATATGGCCTCTATCCTTCGCCCAGGGTCACATTCGATCCTGTGTTGCTACGGACAGTCTTGGACGGCAGGAGTTAAGCGCAATTGGCTATCGAATATGAGGGCACGCGATTTCAGGTTGTTTCGGCCGAGGTCTAAAGCGCCTCCCCAATGGCATAGAAGTGTCCACCCGCGACGTGATGAAGGCTGCGCCATTCCGGCCCCGCTGTTTCGAAATGCCAATGCCCATCCCGGAACACGCGGTCGTCCGCCCACGCAGCGATGACCTCGGCAATGAAGAGGTCGTAGGTGTCCTGTGTATGCGGCTCGCTGACCAGTCTGCAGGCGAGCCAGGCCGAACGGCCTTCAACGAACGGCAGATCCTGTCCGGGCACTTCGAAGATCGAGACACCTGATTTCTGAAGCTTGTCCGGTTCGTCGTACAATGTCCGCGTTCCGACGTCCCGTGTCAGCGCAAGTTGGGCGACCGTCGGAACTTGCACGACGAAAACCCCGCTCGCCTCGATGAGGGAGCGCGTCTGCGCAACCTTGTCGACAACCAGGGTGAGCTTCGGTGGATCGATATCAAGACCGCAACACCAGGCCACAGCCATGACGTTGTCGATGCCGCCATGCCGTGCGGACAAGAGCACGGTCGGGCCGTGGTTGATCAGACGAAAGGCCTTCTTAAGCTCAACGGAATTCATGTGCTCGTTCATTGGAAGTCCAGATAGATGAAGTCATAACTGCCCGTGGCTTCCTGGCTGGTACTTATGCCATTCCGACGTATGTGAAATGAAATAAGCCGAAACAGGCACCAGGACGTTAAAAACGAAGAAGAGCGGTAGCGCGCGTCTTACCTCGATAATGATCTCAATTCCTCTGGTGCAACCAGAATAAGATCCGCGCCAGCGAGCTCGAGTTCTTCACGGTTACCGTAGCCCCAAAGAACGCCGACGGCACGCATCCGATTCGCCTGGGCGCCGACGATGTCAAATTTTCTATCGCCGACCATCAGGCAATCCTGGGCGGCCAGTCCAGTATCCTGCAGAATATGCGCCAGCAGTTCGGGCTTATGGTCCAGACCGGCTCCTGGTATGGAGCCATATATGCCCCGGAAAAGGTTCGATAGTCCGTGATTGTCGAGAATGCGCTGTGCGAATGTTTGCCGTTTGGAAGTCGCCAGAAGGAGGCGAATGCCTTGAGAATGCAGCTCGAGGAGTGTTTCCCTGATGCCGGGGTAAAGCTCGCTCAGCAGGAGACCACGAGTTCCATAGTCAGCTCGGTAAGCGTCGACCGCCTCCGCGACACGATCATCGCCGAATGAGCTGAGAAGGTAACGCATCACATCTTCGATCGGCGGCCCAATGATCGAGCGGATATCCATCTCGGGGTCCGTTTCATGGCCAAGAGCCCGCAACGCCGCGCGGCAGCTTGAAAGGATACCTGGTTGGGAATCGACCAACGTTCCATCGAGATCGAGGAGGAGGTTGGAAGCGGTGTAGGACACGGGGATCTCACTTTCTCTATCGATGGTCGAAAACAGAGCCATTTATAAACGCGGATATCAGGGGAACGCGTCAAGGGAAGCGAACAGGAACCTATGGCCTCGCAATGATTGCGGCAAAAGGTTCGCTCTAACGAATGAAAGCGGCCTTTCGGCCGCTCTCTGACATTTCTAACAGAACAGAATGCGCGGAAACCTGGGCACAATCACTTTGTGACAAGCACAAGCAAGCCCGCCCACCTTTGATCAGCTGCACCCACTCGTGCTGCCGCATGTGTCGCACTTCTCGCAGGTGCCATTCCGGACCATGGTGAAGTTCTGGCATTCGGTGCACATGTTGCCGGTATAGCCCTGCATAATGGAGCGGGCGCGGCGTTCGGATTCCAACTTCTTGGCGTCGGCCTTGGCCGCTGCCGCGTCGTCTGCCGCCTTGTCGGTGAAGAGGCCGGTTTCTTCCACCACTTCCTCGGCAATCTCTTCGGCCAATTCCTTGGCGCGTTCCTCATAATCGCGCTTGAAGGCGACGACTTCCGAGGTGGAGATGGCGCTCGTCGGTTCCAGCTTGCGCACGGCATTGCCGGAGAAAGCGGAGATCGTCGAAACCGAGGAGGCGCGGGCAGGGGCGGCAGTGGCCGAACCCTTGACCTCGGCTGCCGGGCGCTCGCCCGAAGTCGGCACCAGCGTCGGCTTGTAGCCGCGGGTCAGGCCCTTGGAGAACACATCGGCCTTGCCTTCCGAAATGCCGCGGCCGAGCGCCGTGGCGTTGAAGTCCGAAGTGTCGACATGCGCGAGATCATGGCGGCCGAGATAGGAGATGGCCAATTCACGGAACACGTAGTCGAGGATCGACGTGGCGTTCTTGATCGCGTCGTTGCCGGTGACGATGCCGGCCGGCTCGAACTTGGTGAAGGTGAAGGCGTCGACATATTCCTCGAGCGGCACGCCATATTGCAGGCCGAGCGAGACGGAGATGGCGAAGTTGTTGATGAAGGCGCGCAGCGCCGAGCCTTCCTTGTTCATATCAAGGAAGATTTCGCCGAGGCGGCCGTCGTCATATTCGCCGGTGCGCAGGAAGATGGTGTGTCCGCCGATCTTGGCCTTCTGGGTATAGCCCTTGCGGCGGCCGGGGAGTTTCTCCTGGCTGCGGACGACCTTTTCGATGACGCGTTCGACGATCTTCTCGGTGATGGTGACGGCCTGGGCGGCAGCCGGAGCCTGCAGGAATTCCTCCAGCGCATCCTCATCATCCTCGTCTTCGATCAGTGAGGAGTTGAGCGGCTGGCTGAGCTTGGAGCCGTCGCGATAGAGCGCGTTCGCCTTCAGGCCGAGCTTCCAGGAGAGCATGTAGGCGTTCTTGCAATCCTCGACGGTTGCTTCGTTGGCCATGTTGATCGTCTTGGAAATCGCACCCGAGATGAAGGGCTGGGCAGCCGCCATCATGCGGATGTGGCTTTCGACCGAAAGGTAACGCTTGCCGATCTTGCCGCAGGGATTGGCGCAATCGAAGACGGCGAGGTGCTCGTTCTTCAGGAACGGCGCGCCTTCCAGCGTCATCGCACCGCAAACATGGATGTTGGCGGCCTCGATGTCCTTCTTGGAGAAGCCGAGATGGTCGAGCAGGTTGAAGCTGATGTCTGCCATCTGCTCGTCGGAAACTTTCAGCGTGCCCTTCAGGAAGTCGGCGCCGAGGGTCCATTGGTTGAAGACGAACTTGATGTCGAAGGCGCTCTTCAGCGCGGCGTTGACGGCTTCCACCTTCTCGTCGGTGAAGCCCTTGGCTTTCAGCGTCGAGGGGTTGATGGCCGGCGCCTGGTTCAGATTGCCATGGCCGACGGCGTAGGCTTCGATCTCTGCAAGCTGGCTTTCGCTATAGCCGAGCGCCCGCAGTGCTTCCGGAACGGCGCGGTTGATGATCTTGAAGTAGCCGCCGCCGGCGAGCTTCTTGAACTTCACGAGGGCGAAGTCAGGCTCGATGCCGGTCGTGTCGCAATCCATGACGAGGCCGATCGTGCCGGTCGGCGCGATGACGGTTGCCTGGGCATTGCGGTAGCCATGCTTTTCGCCGAGTGCCAGCGCCTTGTCCCAGGCAGCCTTGGCATGGGCAACGAGATCCTGGTCCGGATTTTCGGAATGGATCAGCGCCACCGGATTAACCGCCAGGCCTTCATAGCCGGAAGTCTCGCCATAGGCGGCACGGCGGTGATTGCGAATGACGCGCAGCATGTTCTCGCGGTTCGGCTTGAACATCGGGAACGTCCCGAGCTCCGAGGCCATTTCCGCCGAGGTCGCATAGGAGATGCCGGTCATGATCGCGGTCAGCGAGCCGGCGATGGCGCGGGCTTCGTCGGAGTCATAGGGAATGCCGGAGGACATCAGCAGGCCGCCGATATTGGCGTAGCCGAGGCCAAGCGTGCGGTATTCATAGGAGAGTTCGGCAATGCGGCGCGACGGGAACTGCGCCATCATCACCGAGACTTCGAGAACGACGGTCCAGAGGCGGACGGCATGCTCGTAATCGGCGATGTTGATGCGCTTCGTCGCTGCATCCTTGAACGTCATCAGGTTCAGCGAGGCAAGGTTGCAGGCGGTGTCGTCGAGGAACATATATTCCGAGCACGGATTGGATGCGCGGATCGGGCCGGCAGCCGGGCTGGTGTGCCAGTCGTTCATCGTCGTGTTGAAGTGCAGGCCCGGATCGGCCGATGCCCAGGCGGCGTAGGAGATCGATTCCCAGAGATCACGCGCCTTCAGGGTCTTCATGATCTTGCCGTCCTTGCGGGCGGTCAGGTGCCAGTCGGCATCGTTCTCGACGGCGCGCAGGAACTCGTCCTTGATCGAGACGGAGTTGTTCGAGTTCTGGCCGGAAACGGTCAGATAGGCTTCCGAGTCCCAGTCGGTGTCGTAGGTCTTGAACTCAAGATCCTTGTAGCCCTGGCGGGCGAACTGGATGACGCGCTGAACGTAGTTCTCCGGAACCTGGTCCTTCTTGGCAGCGCGGATTTCGCGCTTCAGGGCAGGGTTCTTGGCCGGGTCGAAGCAATCGTCATTGTCGCCTTCGCAATTGACGGTCGCCTTCATGATCGCCTTCAGGTGCTTGGCGACGATCTTCGAACCGGTGACGAGGGCAGCAACCTTCTGCTCTTCCTTGACCTTCCAGTTGATGTATTCCTCGATATCCGGATGATCGATGTCGACGACGACCATCTTGGCGGCGCGGCGCGTCGTGCCGCCCGACTTGATGGCGCCGGCAGCCCGGTCGCCGATCTTCAGGAAGCTCATCAGGCCGGAAGAACGGCCGCCGCCGGACAGCTTTTCGCCTTCGCCGCGCAGCAGCGAGAAGTTCGAGCCGGTGCCGGAACCATATTTGAAGAGACGGGCTTCGCGGACCCAGAGGTCCATGATGCCGCCTTCGTTGACGAGATCGTCCTCGACCGACTGAATGAAGCAGGCATGCGGCTGCGGATGCTCATAGGCCGACTTGGACTTGGTGAGCTTGCCGGTGAAGGGATCGACATAATAATGGCCCTGGCCGGGGCCATCGATGCCGTAGGCCCAGTGCATGCCGGTGTTGAACCACTGCGGCGAATTCGGCGCGACGCGCTGGGTGGCGAGCATATAGGCAAGCTCGTCCTGGAAAGCGGAGGCGTCTTCCTCGGACGAGAAATAGCCGCCCTTCCAGCCCCAGTAGGTCCAGGTGCCGGCCAGACGGTCGAAGACCTGACGCGCATCGATTTCGGAACCGGTCTGGCTTTCCTTCGGCAGATCCTTCAGGGCAGCTTCATCGGGAACGGAGCGCCACAGGAAGGAAGGGACGTCGTTTTCCTCGACCTTCTTCAGCTTGGTCGGAACGCCGGCCTTGCGGAAGTACTTCTGCGCCAGAATATCGGCGGCGACCTGCGAGAACTGCGCCGGCACGTCGATGTTTTCGAGGCGGAAAACGATCGAGCCATCGGGATTCTTGATCTCGCTGGTAGCCTTGCGGAATTCGATCTCCGCATAGGGTGACTGGCCTGCCTTCGTAAAGCGACGCTCGATGCGCATGGTCCCATAACCTCATTCGTTGGAGCACACCTGCCTCGTAAACAGGGCGCAAAAGTTCTCGTCTGGCCTCGCGACTTCAACGCGCAGCCATTGCTCATTCCGCTATCTGACAGGGGATGTCATTCGGAGATGACTTTCCTGTATCTTGTGGCGATGGTGGCTGCAAACACTAAATATAGTATTAACAGCTTATTGCCGCCAGTCCCCGCATGTGTTTTTTTGGCAGCTTCGACATCGGCACAAAAAGCCTCACGGCGCGACCATCATTGGTGCATCGCCCTGAATTCAAATCCGATTTCGAGTTGAGGACCAGCCCCTCATTATTCCGCCTGGCCCAGTCGCCGCCGCAACGGTTCTTATTAAGTTTGAAAGACCCGATTCCGTCAAGGGGTGGTTTGCGACAGATTTTTAACCACAATATCTTGTGGGCTTACCTGTGGAAACTGGGGAAACGCTGGGATGTCAGAAGATTCAAGTGCTTGGCGGAAAATGCTCGCCCTTCGCACGACCGCTTTCGGGGTAAATACCATCAACGAAGGAGGCCAGCGCGACAATATTGTGAACGTGGCCCCGAAACCATTGGTTTTGGCGCAAAACCATGCTGTGGCGTCTTATGATTCGCGTGGAAGGCCTTGAATCCCGCATGTTCTTGCGGGCGAAGGCTACTAAATATAGTGGGCGCCGAAGCGCCCACCTCTACTGCTGATATATTAGATGGATCGCATGCGTCACAGAGAATCACCGCTGATTCGGGCGAGCTCCGAGTCCATTTCAGCCCTTATGGCCCTTGGCGATCGGCTCCTGATAGGTGAAGCCCATGTCCCAGGGGAAGTAGATCCAGGTGTCCTGGCTGACCTCGGTGACGAAGGTGTCGATGGTCGGTACGCCGGTCGGCTTGGCATAGACGCAGGCGAAATGCGCTTTCGGCAGCATGGCGCGCACTTCGAGGGCGGTTTTGCCGGTATCGGTCAGGTCGTCGACAACCAGCACGCCTTCGCCGCCGTCGGTGAGGAGTTCCGCGGTGATTCCCTTGAGCAGGTTCATTTCGCCCTGGCTCGAATAATCATGGTAGGAGGCGACGCAGACGGTCTCGATCATGCGGATGTTGAGTTCGCGCGAAATGATGGCCGCGGGAACGAGGCCGCCACGGGTGATACAGACCATCGCCCTGAAGTTCTTGTTGAGGCCGGCAAGCCGCCAGGCAAGGGCGCGGGCATCGCGATGGAACTGATCCCAGGATACGGGAAAGGCTTTATCGGGCAGGGACATGGCTCAGGAGCTCCGGGAGCAAAAATAACGACACACCGGCGCTACCGGCGACCCTGAGCAGACCCCGCGACGGGCGCGGACCATGGACCAAATCCTGAAACGCAATTCGCTCGCCGTCTGCCGGAACATGATCTCACCCAGAAGCGTCTGGGCAGTTTGGGGCATGTTCCCTGGACCGCGCGAATGGTTCCCTGGCGGGAATTCTGTCATCGGTCGCTGTTTTCTGCTGGATTTACGGCCAAAAGGCAAGAGCCGCGGCTATGCAGCCCATCCGGCAGGGTGTGCAAAAGCTGAGGCAGCGGCTTTGATGCCGGGCAATCATGTGCCCTTCAGTCCATCATAGGCGCGCTTACCTCGCCAGCAGCGTCATCGCTGTCATCGACTTCAACAGCGTCCGGGTCGTACCGCCGAAGATCAGCTGCCAGAGCCAGGAATGCGTATAGGCGCCCATGACAAGCAGGTCGATCGAGTTGTCGGCAAGACGGTTCTCGATGACCTGCGACGGCGTCTTGCCGCCGCAGCTTTCCGTCGTCAGCGTGGCGCGAACACCGTGACGCGCAAGCGTCGCTCCGATCTCGCGGCTAGTCTCCGTTGGTGAATGCTTGGAGCTCTCGGATGTGTCGACCGAGAAAATCTCCACGGTGTCGGCAGCCTTCAGGAGCGGCATGGCGTCGAACGTCGCGCGGGCTGCTTCCTTCGAGCCGTTCCAGGCGATCAGGACGCGGCGGATCGGTTTGGGCTGGGTCAGTATATACGGGATCATCAGCACGGGCCGCCCGCTTTCGAACAGGAAGCTTTCGACGTCGACATTCGAGTCGGACGATCTGGACGGGTCTGGCTGTACGGCAACCAGCAGATCGGCGCTACGGGCGCTTTCGATCAGGGGTTCGGAGCCATAGCCGACGGTGCTGGTGAAGCTGCGCCACTCATAGTCGAGACCCTCACGCTCCATTTTCGCACGGAACAGCTGCTCGACTTCGACAGCCTGGCTGTGGGCCATGTCCTGCAGGGCTTGCACGGCGACCGGATCAGGGATCTCCATCGGCGCGACCAGCGGTACGGTCGAGACGATTTCAGCATGCAGGCCGACAATGTGAGCGCCGTGCTCCTTGGCGAAAGCGGCGCCAAAATCGACCGCGACCTTTGCGTTGTCGGGCGTGTCGAGAATAACCAAAATGGTTTTGTAGGACATGACGAGATCTCCCGTGCGGAAGGGATCGGATCGGTTCATTATACCATCATTCCGCATGATATTAATGCGCCGATATCATTCCGGTTCCCTTCCGGACGAAAAAGACCTCGTTGAGCGTCATGCCTCAGCTGACTGATTTTCCTTGGCTTTCGACTGTCTGATGGTTTCGATCATCGCCCGCACCTCGGCTGCGACACTTTCAACCAGCTCGGCGGAACGGGCGCGCACGACGATCTCGGTCGAGAAGGATTGGCCGACATAGCGCGGATAGGAGCCGATGCTGGTATCCGGGTGTGCTTTCTGGATGGCGCCGAGCGGCGTGCCGATCTCTCCTTCGCCGTAAGGGCAGGAAATCGCCGTCGACAACATGCGGGTGCCGGAGCGCAGCGTCGGCACGACATTGTCGAGCATCGCCTGGAAAACTTGCGGCACGCCGGCCATGACATACACGTTGCCGATGTTGAACCCCGGGGCGGTCGAGACCGGATTGGCGATGTGCTTCGATCCGACCGGCATGCGCGCCATGCGCTGGCGCGCCTCGGTGAACTCCATCTCGCGCTTGGCATACATCTCTGCCATGATCCGCATCGCCTCCGCATCATGCTCGCAGGCCACGCCGAATGCCTTGGCGATCGCGTCAGCCGTGATGTCGTCATGCGTCGGGCCGATGCCGCCGGAGGTGAAGATATAGTCATATTGGCCACGCAGCGCGTTCAGCGCCGCAACGATGGCGTCTTCGTCGTCGGCAACGATACGGACTTCCTTCAGGTCGATGCCGGACAGCAGCATGACATCGGCGAGATGGCCGATATTCTTGTCTTTCGTCCGGCCGGAGAGCAGTTCGTCTCCGATGGCCAGCATGGCGGCTGTGACAATGGTTTCATTGGTCATGGAAGTATCCGTGGAATTGCGCAGGCGCGCGTTCGAAAAAGCGTTTGAGATAGGTAGCGCCGTTTGCAGCGAATGAAAACTGCCGTTTTCATGTCCACGGCAGTGAACGAAAGCGACCGCAAATGAATTTTCGTCTTCGTCAGGTGAACAGTCCGTTCCCGTTGCGGGGGCTGCGTCCTTGTCCCGTCGCTGATACAACTTGGGCCGACAATCAACGCGTCCAACGAACGGGAGATATTCATGGCTAAGGTTCTGGTACTTTACTATTCCGCCTATGGTCACATCGAGAAGATGGCCTATGCCGTTGCCGAAGGTGCCAAGTCGGCTGGCGCCGAGGTAACCGTCAAGCGTGTTCCAGAGCTCGTGCCGGAAGAGGTCGCCAAGGCTTCCTACTTCAAGCTCGACCAGGAAGCGCCGATCGCAACGCCGGATGAGCTGGCCGAATACGATGCCATCATCGTCGGCGCCGGCACCCGTTTCGGCACGGTCGCGTCGCAGATGCGCAATTTCTGGGATCAGACCGGCGGCCTCTGGTTCTCAGGCAAGCTGGTCGGCAAGGTCGGCTCGGTCTTTACGTCGTCCGCGACCCAGCATGGCGGCCAGGAGTCGACCATTCTCGGCTTCATCCCGACCCTCCTTCACCACGGCATGGCCGTCGTCGGCCTTCCCTATGCCTTCGCCGGCCAGATGGGCACGGAAGAAGTCAAGGGCGGCTCGCCCTATGGCGCTTCCACGATCACCAATGGCGATGGCTCGCGCCAGCCTTCGGAGATCGAACTGGAAGCCGCCAAATATCAGGGCGCCCACGTCGCCAAGATCGCGGCCAAGCTCGTCGCCTGATTCGCACTTTGCCAATCCATTAAAAGGCGCAGCGAAAGCTGCGCTTTTTTGCGCCTGGGAGCCGGCAGGAGTCAGTGCGAACAACCGGTCTCGTCAGCAAAAAAACCACTGCAGAGTGCGATGGAGGTCATGCCTTTGATGTGATCGCTATTTCTGGTGGCATTCATGAAGCGTTCATCAATTAGGGTTCAATGATGGGCTGTAAACTTTGAATGGAGACGTCATGAGCAAAATTTTCAATATCGTCGGCGCAGGCGCGTTGACGCTGATCATGGGACTCGCATCCTTTACGCCTTCGGTCGCCGCGCCGCTCAATACGGCCAAGCCGGCAGCGAGCACTGCCGTCGAACAGGTGCAATACCGTGAAGGCGACCGCCGGCGTTGGGACGACAGAAGGCATCGCCCGAACCGTCGTCAGCCGCACTATCGTCCCGGTTCGTGGAATGGCTATCACGGCTACCAGCGTCCCCGCCCGGGCTACCGCCGCCACAGCGATGGCTGGTGGTATCCGGGTGCTGCTTTCAGAATCCAGATTCGCTAAGCGTCCAACGCTAGAGCAGACGAAAAAAAGGCGGCCCAGCGGGTCGCCTTTCTTGTTGGGTGGAGGCCGATCAGGCGAGTTGTGCCCGGAACTGGGCAACCCGCTCGGCATAATCGTCAGCGGAAAAGAAGTCGCTGCCAACGACGAACGTGTCGGCGCCCGCATCCGCAATTGTCCTGATATTCGACAGTTTCACGCCGCCATCGACCTGGATGTGAGTTGATAACCGATCCGCCTCGAACAGGCTTCGAGCCATTTCAATCTTCGGCAAGGCTGCGGGGATGAGCGCTTGGCCACCGAAGCCGGGGTTGATTGTCATGACCAGCAACATATCCAGCCGATCCTTCAGATAGGGAAGGAAATCAAGCGGAGTGGATATGTTCACGGCGAGGCCGACATCGCATCCAAGCTCTCGGATACGGTTCAATGAGCGATGTACATGTGGTGTCGCTTCATAATGAATGGTGATGCTGTTGGCACCAGCCTCGACGAAGCTCTCTATCAAACCATCGGCTTCATACGTCATCAAATGCACATCGACATAGCCGTCAAAGCCGTCTTCACGCAGCGATTTCAGAAGTGGCGCCCCGAAGGATAGGTTCGGGACAAAGCGATTGTCCATGACATCGAAATGAATCAAATCGCCGCCGGCGCGAATAGCTGCACTGCATTCTTCCGCAAGGCGTGCCAGATTGCAGGCTAAGATCGACGGCGCAATCCGATTGTCAGGTTTCAAAGCCGGCTTTCCGCATTTGTTCGTGCAAGTGGTGCGGACGACGGGGGTCGAACCCGTACGGATCACTCCGAGGGATTTTAAGTCCCTTGCGTCTACCAGTTTCGCCACGTCCGCGTGCCTTTCCCTTCAAGCACTTGAGCGATTCAGTCAAGCGGTTGTTCGCTTATATGTGCTTGCTCGTGGATTTAGAGAAGGTGGGTTTGGCGACAGCTCCTTCGGTGGGGAAATACCTCAGGCGATTGTTAAGATACGTTTGCAGGCAATAGTTCTTGAGAGGGTTCTTGTCGCTGCCCAGATATGAACAGGTCTTTTCGGCGTCCACCAATAATGCTCTCGCCTGTTTCGGTGTCACGATGACCGTTCTTGTTGATCTTTGACCTTGTGTTTCGCATGCTGCCAGCAAAGGGGCCAAGATGACCACCATTGAAATAAGACGTATGCTTAAACTGCCGGAGAACCCAAGTGTCATTTTTCCAGTGCTCTCCCGACAGGATAAGCGAAATTGCTCCGACATTGTGATAGCCAAACTCAGCGGCCCTGCAACACACGAATGAGCGCTGGCGTCGGTAGGCGGGTGCGGAACGAGGTCTGAAAATCGTTGTAGGTCACTCGTCCCGAGGCGATGCCGTTTGCAAGTCTCTGGCATGTGACTTTCTTGGCTTGCGAGGTCGGGACATTGGCGATCAACGACATGCCGAGTATTTCCTGCTGCGAGCCCTTATTCGCAGCGCAGAATTCGATCATCTTGGCCTTCAGCGCCGGACTGCCTTGCAGCAGTGTCTTCATGACGTCATATTTTTCTTGAGAAGGCAGCGCTGGCGAGCAGGAGGCGAGCATCGCGAGCACTATGGTCGCGCCGATATAGCGAATGAATTTCATTTTGGGGGCTCCTGAGAAAACAGGATAGAGATATCCGCAGCAGGCGAGCTTCTCAATGCGTTCGTGCAATTTAAGGTTAAGAATGATGTGTGGGCCTGAACGCGCCGCAAAGCGAAGCCCGCCGGCACCGGATAAGCCGGATTGAAGCGGGCCTCTAACCATCATCATGATGGCTGGCCGTATTGGAGACGGACGGTTTCGTCCTGTCAATTCGCAGATTTTGGGGTTGCGACCTGAGGGAACCGCTGGCGAAAATCATGGCAGTTGCGCGTTTGATGGTCGCAGCCTTGCTCCGGCAAGCGTGGCAATCTTACTCGGACAGGTCGGAAACTGCCATAAACAGGCTTTCGTTACTCATCTTTCCTGTGTCATAGCGAAGGCGAATTGAACAAGGATGGACGAAGCCCGTGGACAAGCAGGATGTTCTCGACGCCACCGAGGCCATGCGTGGCCTCTTTTCCGCAACGCCGCTGCAGCTGAACGAGCATCTTTCGGCTCGTTATGGCGCCGATATCTGGCTGAAGCGCGAGGATTTGACGCCGGTGCGCTCCTACAAGATCCGCGGCGCCTTCAATTTCTTCCGCAAGGTGATCGCCGCGGGCGGCACAGGCAAGACATTCGTCTGCGCGTCTGCCGGCAATCACGCTCAGGGCTTTGCCTTCGTCTGCCGCCATTTCGGCGTGCCGGGCGTGGTCTTCATGCCGGTAACGACGCCGCAGCAGAAGATCGACAAGACCCGCATGTTCGGTGGTGAATTCATCACCATCAAGCTCTTCGGCGACTTCTTCGACCAGTGCTATCAGGCGGCGCGTGAACATGTGCAGCATATCGACGGCGTCATGGTGCCGCCTTTCGATCACGCCGATATCATCGAGGGGCAGGCGACAGTCGCCGACGAAATCGCCGCGCAATTGCCGGACGGCGTTTTGCCGGACCACATCATCCTGCCGGTCGGCGGCGGCGGATTGGCGGCCGGCATCACCGGCTATTTTGCCGATCGCCTTGCCAAGGAGACATTCGTCTTCGCAGAGCCGGCGGGAGCGCCGAGCCTCAGGCGCAGCATCGAGGCGGGGCAGGTGGTGACGCTGACGAAGGTCGACAATTTCGTCGACGGTGCTGCGGTCGGCCGTATCGGTGACCTTAATTTCGCTGCGCTAAAGGGCTTTGCCGCCGAGCAGGTCAGGCTGATCGAGGAAAACGCCATCTGCGTGACGATCGCGGATATGCTGAATGTCGAAGGCGTCGTGCTGGAGCCCGCCGGCGCGCTGGCGATCACCGCACTGGAGACCATGGATCCCGATGCCATCCGCGGCAAGACGATCGTCACAGTCGTCTCCGGCGGCAATTTCGATTTCGAGCGCCTGCCTGATGTCAAGGAGCGCGCCATGCGCTACGCGGGGCTGAAGAAATACTTCATCCTGCGCCTTGCCCAGCGTCCAGGTGCGCTGCGCGACTTCCTCAATCTGCTTGGGCCGGACGACGACATCGCCCGCTTCGAATATCTGAAGAAGAGCGCGCGCAATTTCGGCTCCATCCTGATCGGCATCGAGACCAAGGATTCCGATAATTTCAAGCAGCTGGTCGAAAAGTTCGAGCGCGCCGGCATGGGCTATGAGGATATCACCGAGAATGAGATCCTTGCGAACCTGATCATTTAACTTTGCGACCTCACGTCCTTCATGCTAAAGGCGATTCATGGCTTCGATCTTGTCCAATATTCTCTCGATCTTCACCGGCGGCGGCGCTTCGACGACGAGCGCCGAGAAGACCGGTGGTTCCACCCTCAGCGCCGAGCCGCAGGCCCATGGGGATTGCACGATCCATGCAACGCCGCAGCGCGAGGGCAATCAGTTCCGCCTGATGGGCCGGATCGAGAAGGATGTGAACGGCGAAACGCTGGTGCGCAACTTCATCCGCGCCGATGTCTTCACCTCGGCCGACGATGCGCTCGAATCGACTTTCCGCAAGGCGCGGCAGATCATCGACCAGAACGGTCCGTCGCTGTTCGGCGATGGCGAAAAGGTTCGCCAGGTCTGATTTCCAAAGCTGGTTGGTGATGAGCCGTGAACGGCGATCACCATTGAAGGAACTGAATGTTCTTTCAATGGCTTGCTATCGCTATGCCGACGTCGAGATCTGTGGCTCGTTGGTAACAGGAAAATTCACCGAGCGCGCGATGAAGCACATCTCATGCGCCTTGTGATGCAGCTCAAGCGCCGTCCTTGCGTCCGATGTGGCATCGATGACAATCCTGGGGCGCAGCACGACCGAGGTGAATTGCCCGGCGCCGCCACTCTCTTCCAGCATGGTTCCCTCCGCTGCGTCCTCATAGGACAGGACGATAACGCCGGCTTGGGCGCAAAGGCCGAGATACCAAAGCTTGTGGCAGGCCGACAGCGATGCGACCAGCAGGTCCTCGGGGTTCCAGCGAGTGGGGTCGCCGCGAAAGCTCGGATCGGAAGAGCCGGGGATCGTCGGTTTACCCTCGGCACGTATCTCATGATCCCGTCTGTAGCTGCGATAGCTCGACGTTCCCGTACCGTCATTGCCGGTCCAGACGACGTTGACGTGATAACTGTGCTTCTTGTCGCTCACTGGAATCCTCCGATTGCATTTGGAATGTCTCTGCCCGGGGGATGCATATATCGCAAGGGATCATCCGAAGGCTAAAACCACTTTCGTGATAAATGACAGTCCGGTCTTGTTCGACCGTCAAGGTCCGGCAGCCCCGGCCGGTGATATCCCCGATATGGAAAAGGCCGCCATCAGCATCGTGCATCAAGCGACCTTTGTCATCATGTGGGAAGCGGCGTTCAGGCCCCCCGGAACAGCTTGGCGCCCGACGGAGCACTGGTGGCGCCGCCGTCGACGGTGATTTCGATGGCGGTGACGTTGCTCGAGTCGTCAGATGCGAAATAGAGGGCCGCCTTGGCGATCTCTTCCGCTTCGCTCATGCGGCCGAGCGGGCTAAGGCTGCCGAAGCGTGCTTCCAGAGCATCTTTGGCGTCTTCGGTCATCGCCCGGGTATTCCAGATCGGCGTCTTGGTGGCGCCTGGCGTCACCTGGTTGACGCGGATGCCGCGCGGCGCGAGTTCGGAGGCCAGGTTGCGGGTCATGGCGCGGACGGCGCCCTTGGTGCCGGCATAGGCAGAGTAGCCCGGGATGCCGAGAACAGCGTGCACGGAACCGTTCAGGATCACCGACGCACCGTCATTGAGATGCGGCAGCGCCGCCTGCACGGTGAAGAAGACGGCGGTGAAATTCGTGCGTACCACCGTCTCGAACTGTTCGAGCATGGTCTTTCCAACTGCGGTTTCGCCGGCAATCCCGGCATTGGCAAAGAGAATATCGATATTGCCAAGCTTTTCAGCCACTTCCGCAAAGGCTTTCTCAGTCGCTGCAACGTCGGTGACATCAACCTGCAACGCCAGGACATCACCGCCGAGCTCTTCGACGGCGGCGGCAAGGGTCTGTGGGTTGCGGCCGGTGATGGCGACCTTGGCGCCCTCGGCGAGGAAGACCCGGGCGGTGGCAAGGCCGATGCCGCTGTTGCCGCCGGTGATGATGGCAACCTTGTTCTTGAGGCGCATGTTGGTAACTCCTATTGGCTTCAATCGCGATCTGGATTATGATCGTTCTCCATAAGGATTATGATGATAATCCACATTCGTCAAGGCGGCTTAAGAGGATTCTTCGATGGGCCATTCGCAGCTGGAAAAACAGAAGACGCACGAGCGGATCGTCACGCTAGCGGCCAAGCGCCTACGCGAGGAGGGGCTGGAGGGCATCGGCGTTGCCGATCTTATGAAGGAAGCGGGGCTGACGGTCGGTGGCTTCTACAAGCATTTCGCCTCAAGGGACGAGCTGGTGGCCGAGGCCGTCCAGGCGGCAGTGGAGGGGCAACGACGGCAGATGCAGGAGAGGGGGATCGATCCGGCCGATGTCTCGTTGACGGATTATGCCGAGAACTATCTCGGCGCTTTTCATCGCGATCATTGCGGCGACGGCTGCGCCTATGCGGCTCTAACCGCCGATATTGCACGCAGCGGCGAAACAGTCCGGACGATCGCCACGGAAGGAATGCGGAAGAATATCGAGACGATGACGGCGCGGATGCCGCAAGCGGATGCCGCCGAGGCGCGGCGCAATGCCCTTATCGCCACCTGCCTGATGGCCGGTGCGGTTGGCCTTGCGCGCGCTGCGAATGACGAGGCGCTTTCCGACGAGCTTCTGGAAGCAGCTCGGAGCTTCATGAAAGAGCTGGCGAACGGCAACGGGACATAAAAAGACGGCCGGTGAAAACCGGCCGCCATGACTTTTAGTCGTACTTGCAAATTAGGCGGCAAGCGCCAGTTCGGCGGCGCGGGCCTGGGCGGCGCCGATTGCCTTTTCAGCGGCTTCCGGACCGAAGGCGATGCCTTCGATATAGACCGTTTCCACATCAGTGATGCCGATGAAGCCGAGAACCGACTTCAGGTAGGGAACGGCGTGGTTCAGCGGAGCGGCCGGGCCTTCGGAATAGACGCCGCCGGATGCGAGCACGATATAGGCCTTCTTGCCGGTGGCCAGGCCCTTCGGGCCGGTCTCGGTGTAGGTGAAGGTGCGGCCGGCGCGGGCGATATTGTCGATCCAGGTCTTCAGCGACGAATAGATGTTGAAGTTGATGAGACCGGTGCCGATGACCAGCGTGTCGGCGGCCAGCAGCTCGTCGACCAGCGCATCGGAAACCTTGACGGCTTCGGCCTGTTCAGCCGTGCGGGCGTCGGCCGGCGTGCGGATGGCGCCGGTGAAAAGCTCATCGATATGCGGCAGGGGAGCGGACGACAGATCGCGGTGAACGATCGTCTTGCCCGGGTTCTGTGCCTTGATCTTGTCGGCGAGTTCGGTCGCGATCTTGGTGGAGAGGGAATCGGCACGCGGGCTGGATGTCAGAAGTAGAATGGAGGACATGCTATGTTCCTTATCAATGGGTTGCGATAGCCGGATGGGAGTTCGGCCACGTTTCGCATCCATAGATAAGTCTTCAGTGCTATCGAGAAAAACTGTGATAATATGGATTGGAATGATCGATAAAATGGATAGCCCATGCTTCCCAACCCCACGCTTGACCAATTGCAGGTTTTTCTGACCGTTGCCGAATCCGGCAGTTTCTCTGCGGCTTCGCGCGTGCTCAACCGCGCGCAGTCGGTGATCAGCTATACGATCGCCAATCTCGAGGCACAGCTTGAAATGCCGCTGTTCGAGCGTTCGGGTTCGCGCCAGCCGAAGCTCACGGATGCGGGCAGGGTAATGCTGGAGGATGCGCGCCGCATTCTCTCCGATCTCCAGGTGATGCGCGCCAGGGTCAAGGGCTTGAAGACCGGGCTCGAGGCGGAGGTCGCCGTCGCCATCAGCGTCATGGTGCCGACCAATGCCACGGTCGACGTCCTGAGAGAGTTCCGTGACCGCTTCCCGTCCGTGTCGCTGCGGCTTGATGCCGGCGAGCTCGGCACGATGATGGAGCTGGTGGCCAGCGGCAAATCGACGATCGGAATAGGCGGCGCAGTCATAAAGCAGGACGATTCCATGGTGATCGAGCGCCTCGGACATTCGTTCATGATGCCGGTCGCCTCACCACTCCATCCGCTTGCCCAGATCAAGCGGCCGCTGACCCTCGCCGACGTGCGCGAAGAGGTGCAACTGGTCGTCACCGACGCTTCAAACCTCACCAAGGGCCGGGATTTCAATGTCCTGTCCTACAAGATTTGGCACCTCAGCGATATCGCAACCAAGCATCAGCTGATCCGCGGCGGCCTCGGCTGGGGTGGGCTGCCGGCTTCGCTGATCTATGAAGACCTGCAAAAGGGCCGGCTCGTGCATCTTGATCTCGATGCCTATGAGCAGGGCGAATATCCGATCTATGCCGTGCGCAAGCTCTCCAATCCCCCGGGGCCGGCGGCGGCCTGGATGATCGAGGCCTTCCGTGATCGTCTGTCGCAATGCCCGGACCGGGTTGATTTCAAGGCGGCCATGGAAGTGTACCATCCCGCCGAGAACCCGCTGGCGGCGGAATGAAGATGGGCGCCCCGAAGGGCGCCCATTTCATGTCTGGAGTTGTGTAGCCGACTACAGAACGAGCCGGAAGTTATTGAAGCCATCAGTACCTTCGCCGGCGTCCTCGATCTTCACGCTCTTTACCTCGGCAAGGAAGTCCTTGGCCTTGGGCGAGCTTGGGAACAGGACGGTGGTGCCCGGAAGCGGCTTGAAGGTCCAGTTGCCGTCGGCTGTCGGGTTGATCGTGCCCTGTTCGTGAACATAGCGGACGATGACGTCGCGATTGGTGTCCGGGGCCTTGTAGATGACCTTGTCTGCTGCGATTTCCGGGAAGTTGCCGCCGCCGCCGGCGCGGTAGTTGTTGCTCACCACGACGAATTTCTGGGTGGGATCGATCGACTTGCCATCGAATTGCAGGTTCTGGATGCGGTTTGCATCGGCATTCAGGAGCTTGCCGTCATCGCTGAAGCGGCGCGGCTGCGACACGTCGATCTGATAGGTGACGCCGTCGATAACGTCGAAATTGTAGGACGGGAAGCTGTCGTTGAGCAGAGCGACATCCTTGGCGCCCGGCTGCACCTGATTGAACATCGCCGCCGACATTTCCAGCCAGTTCTTCACCTGCGCGCCGTTGATGACGACGGCCTGCACAGTGTTCGGATAGAGATAGAGATCGGCGACGTTCTTGATGGCGATATTGCCGGCGGGGACGTCGGTATAGTAGTCGACGCCGTTACGTCCACCGCATTTGAAGGGCGCGGCTGCCGAAAGCACCGACAGATCTTTGTACTGCGTCTCCTTCAGCATGTCCTTGATGTACCAGATCTGCGCCTGGCTGACGATCTGCACTGAGGGATCGTCGGCGACGAGCGCGAAATAGGAGTAGAGCGGTGCCGAGGTCTTGCCCACGGGCGTGCGGACATAGGCGAGCGTCGCTTCGTGCTCAGCCTTGGCGGCTTCGACCACTTCCTTCTTGTCGGCGACATCGGCGATGACCTTCTTCTTGTCGTCGCGGTGATAGATCGGCCGTGCTTCCGAGGTGAAGTCGACGATCTTCCAGCTATTGCCGTCCTTTTCCAAGAGCAGGTCAATCAGGCCGAGATGCGAGCCCCAGAAGCCGGCCATGACCGTCGGCTTGCCATGCAGCGTGCCCTTGACCGGATCGGCGTCCTTAATGCCGTCCCAGGTCTTCGGGCCGGGGAAGACAAGATGCTGGTGGCCGGTGAAGACGGCATCGATGCCGGGAACGGCGGCGACGTAGAGCGAGGCGTTTTCCATCTTGTCGGAGGGGGCGCTACCGTCGATGCCGGAGTGCGAAAGGGCGATGATGATATCGGCGCCTTCTTCCTTCATGACCGGCACCCAGGCCTTGGCGGCCTCGACGATATCACGCGTCTGCGCCTTGCCTTCGAGGTTCTTGATGTCCCAGAGCATGATCTGCGGCGGCACGAAGCCGATGAAGCCGATCTTGATCGGGCTCTCATTGCCGGCGCCGTCCTTGATCTTCTTTTCGAGGATCAGATAGGGCTTGAAGAACAGGTCGTCCTTCTTCGGGTCGGAAGCGAGCTGGCCCTTGGTCAGGTTGGCGCAGACGAAGGGGAAGTTCGCGCCGCCCAAGACCTTGAACATGAAGTCTAGGCCGTAGTTGAACTCATGGTTCCCGAGCGTGCCGACCTCATAGCCGAGCGTGTTCATCGCCTTGATCACTGGATGGACGTCGCCCTCCTTCATGCCATGCTGATAGGCCATGTAATCGCCCATCGGATTGCCCTGCAGCACGTCGCCATTGTCGATCAACAGCGAATTGGTCGCTTCGGCGCGGATGTTGTCGATGATTGTCGCGGTGCGCGACAGGCCCATCGTGTCGTTCGGCTTGTCGGCATAGTAGTCGTAGGGGAAGACGTTGACGTGAATGTCTGTCGTTTCCATGAGGCGCAGATGCGCCTGATTGCCGGCCGCGCGGGCAGCGAAAGGATGCAGCACGATCAGCGCGGCGGTGGCGCTCAGGCCCTGCAGCAGGGAACGACGCGACATGCTGGGCAATTCCAGAATGGAAGACATGAAACACTCCTTCAACGATTATTATGGTTCTCGATCACCTCTGGGGATGAGGGAGATTAGGACGAATTTTGAAGGTGTGCACCTGTATTATGACAGGCTTATTGTGCTTCCCGCGTCGAGTGAGGAAACAGGCCGTCAGCGCCGAAGAACCGGCTGTATGTCCTTGTGGAAAAAGCGAAAATAGGAGGCGACCAGAGCCGAGGCATTGGAGGAGGGATCGAATTCGATGCCGATTCGGCCGCTATGAACCCAGCGCACGATACCATCAAGCATGCCGATGTCGGTGCACTCGACGCGAACCTTGCTGCCGGCGGCTGCATGGATAGGAGCTTGCAAGTCGAGCGCGATGCCGCTGGCGGAAAGATCGACCACGCGGCCGGTCACCGCCTTTGCGAGATACCATACCTGACCCATCAACCGGACACGGCGGCGCGGTGAGCGCCTCGCCTTGATCTTCAGATTATATTGGGCCGGCGGTTTTGAAGATGACTGCATGATCTCACCTCGACGCGTGCGTCTCACTCCTTTCACGGATAGCGGGTATCCATTGAAAGGTGTTTAGCGAGATCGGTAAAATTGCAGTCATCCGTATCGATTCGGAGCGGTTTGTCTCACTGCTTCGACACGAACCTGCGCACCCTTGCGATAGAAGTGAGATTGGCTATTGCCGTCATCGCCGCGAATCGGGTGAACTCTGGCATTCGACGCCGCCAAGTCTGAGTTTCGAGAGAGAGGGAAATGACATTGCGTATCGTTTCTTTGAATGCATGGGGCGGCGCGCTGCATGAACCGCTGATGCGATATCTGGTCGACGTCGATGCGGATGTTCTCTGCCTGCAGGAAGTCGTGCGCGCATCAAGCACGCAATCGGATTGGCTGATCTATCGCGATACCGGTATGGAACTCCCGCAGCGGGCGAATCTGTTCGAGGAGATCAAGGCGGCTCTCCCGTCGCATGACGCCTTCTTCTGCCCTGTGGCGCGGGGCGAGCTTTTCGATGGCGATCGTCGGCTCTTTTCCGAATTCGGTCTGGCGACCTTCGTCCGCAAATCCTATCCGGTCATCGGCCAGGCCCTGGGCTTCGTGCATGGGGCGTTCTCTTCAGATGGCTGGGGTCCACATCCCCGGTCGCGCAACGCCCATTGCATTCGTCTGTTCGACTATGAAGCCGGCTATCCGATTACCATCGCCCAGATGCATGGCCTGCGCGATCCCGAGGGCAAGGGAGATACGCCGGCGCGTCAGCACCAGGCGAGGGCGCTGGTCGATCTGATCCGTCAGCTGTGGCCTGGAGAGGAGCGGCTGGTCGTCTGCGGCGATTTCAACGTGCTACCGGGAAGCGTGACCTTCGAGGCTCTGGCAGCCCTGGGACTTTCCGATCTCATCACCTCGCGGGGACATCGCGACACGCGCACCTCCCATTACCGCAAGGAGCCGCGCTTCGCCGACTACATGCTGGTGACGCCGATGGTCGAGGTGGTCGCATTCGACGCCGTCGCCGAGCCGGAAGTCTCCGATCATCGCGCCTTGCTTCTGGATCTACGGTAGTCCAGCTCAAAGACCGACATTCGGCCGGTCGATGACCTCGCGCAGGGCAAAGCTGGAATTGATCTTCACCACATGCGGCAACGCGGAGAGCCAGTCGCGATGGATGCGCTCATAGTCCTCGAGGTCGCGGGCGGCGATGCGCAGGATATAGTCATATTCGCCGGACATCAGGTAGCAGCCGAGCACGTTCGGGCAAAGTTTCACCGCCGCCTCGAATTCCGAAAGCGTCTTGGCGAACTGGCCGGACAGCGAGATATGCACCATGGCGATCATCTTGTAGTCCAGCGCCTTGTGCGACAACCGCGCATGATAGCCGCTGATGACGCCGTCCTTCTCCAGAATATCGAGGCGGCGCGAACAGGCCGACGGCGACAGGCCGACCTTTTCGGCAAGCTCGGCGTTGGTGATCCTGGCGTTCTGCTGCAGCACCCGCAGGATCGAACGATCCATGGCGTCTAGGTCCGACATTCGAAGATCTTTCGAAGAATTTTCCTTATGCGCAATAATCCACGAAAAATGACTGTCGGGCAAATTCTCTTTGCAAGGACATTTCAAAGCGGAGGTGGTCTCATTCCTGTGAAGCATTCAGGGAGGAATGATATGCGTGTCGGTTGCCCGAAAGAGATCAAGAACCACGAATACCGCGTCGGCCTGACGCCCGCGTCGGTCCGCGAATATGTGGCCCACGGCCACGAGGTCTGGGTCGAGACCAAGGCCGGTGCCGGCATCGGCGCCGATGACCACGCCTATATTGCCGCCGGTGCGAAGATCGCCGCCAGCGCCAAGGACATCTTCGAAAAGTGCGACATGATCGTGAAGGTCAAGGAGCCGCAGCCTTCCGAATGGGCGCAATTGCGCGACGGCCAGCTTCTCTACACCTATCTGCACCTCGCGCCAGACCCGGAGCAGACCAAGGGCCTCATTGCCTCCGGCGTCACCGCCATCGCCTATGAAACCGTCACCGACGAGCGCGGTGGCTTGCCGCTGCTGGCGCCGATGTCGGAGGTCGCCGGCCGCCTGTCGATCCAGGCGGGTGCGACAGCTTTGCAAAAGGCGAATGGTGGCCTCGGCATCCTCCTGGGCGGCGTGCCTGGCGTGCTGCCGGCCAAAGTGGCGATCATCGGCGGCGGTGTCGTCGGCCTGCATGCCGCCAAGATGGCGGCCGGCCTCGGCGCCGATGTCAGCATCCTCGATCGCTCGCTGCCGCGCCTGCGACAGCTGGACGACATCTTCAACGGCCGTGTCCACACCCGCTATTCCAGCATCCAGGCGCTGGAAGAAGAGGTCTTTTCCGCCGATCTCGTCATCGGCGCCGTGCTGATCCCCGGTGCCGCCGCACCGAAGCTCGTCACCCGCGAAATGCTGTCCGGCATGAAGAAGGGCTCGGTTATCGTCGATGTTGCCATCGACCAAGGCGGCTGCTTCGAAACCTCGCATGCCACCACCCATTCCGAGCCGACTTACGAGGTCGACGGCGTCGTACATTATTGCGTCGCCAACATGCCGGGCGCCGTTCCCGTCACCTCGGCGCATGCGCTGAACAACGCCACCATCTATCACGGCCTGGCGCTGGCCGATCGCGGCCTGCGGGCAATCGCCGAGGACAAGCATCTGCGCAATGGCCTCAACGTCCACAAGGGCCGCGTCACCAACAAGCCGGTGGCGGAGGCGCTGGGCTATGAAGCCTTCGCGCCGGAAAGCGTCTTGAACGTAGCGTAAAGCCCATCGCGTTACGTCAGATGGAGGCGCCGGCATTCTCATGTGCCGGCGCTTCTTTTTTATCGATCCGGCATTGATAGCAATTGTTGCGTGCCGAGCGGACATGCACATAGGCGATGCCATCGCGGTTCAGCAGTTCTGCTGCATAGGTGGGGATATCTCCGATCGGTGTCACGGCGCCGGTGCCGTAGACAATGCGGTTATTCTTGCCATAGCCGCGTACGATGAAATCGGGGCTGGTTGTCAGCATCGGCGGCAGCACTTCCTTGGCTGCATAGCGCGCGCAAGGCACCTTATGCAGGAAGACCGGCCCGGTTTCGGCATAGGGCTGCAACTCAGGAAACGGCCGATAGGCGAAGACAAGAAATTCTTGGCCAGCATCGATATTGCGCAGGCAATGACGGCAGGGATGGCCGGGGCCGTCGGAGATCATTGTCTCCGGTCGGTGACCGTAAGCATCAGCGCCGCCGTTCCAGAGGTTTTCTGCATCGGACGTGGGCATGGCGGCAAAAGCGATGGTGGACATGACAAATCTCCTTGTTGAGGTTCGTCATGTGATGCGCTGCAAGGAAGGCGGAAGCCACCCGATTCCTGCCGTCAGGCCTTTTTCGCCAGCTCCAGCAATTCCTTGTCGCTCAGTGGCCGCACGATTCCTTCGCCTGTCGAGACCGGCGAGAAGCCGAACATCTGGTAGAGTTGCAGTGCGCGCGGATGATCGAGATTGTTGGTGGTCGTGGTGACGCGCTGCGGGTTCAGCGTCCATATGGCGTAGAGCGACTGCAGCAGGAACCATTTGCCGATGCCGAGGCCGAGCGCGTGCTCGATCAGGCCGAAATGGCTGAGCTCGATCGTCTCGTCATCCTGGCGGAAATATTCGAAGAATCCTGCCGGGGCGCCGTTGACGTAGAGGACGCTGATATCGTTGCGCTCATTGTGCAGGACAGCCGTCAGCTCTTCGTCGGACATGCGAAGCCGGTCGACCCAGTGCCAGCGCGCGCCTACCTGGCGATAGAGATAGCGGTAGAAGGGCAGCGGAATGCCGGGTGAACGCATGATCGCTGTCTGGATGTTGACGGGCACCGCCAAGCTCGCCTTGGGTGGCGCGGTCATTTCCAGACGGGTGATATGAACCTTGAGCGACGAGGGCGTCTTCACGGGCCGCAACGCTCAATCCTTTCCGGTGACGATGGGCGTATCCGGACGGCTGCCCCATTCCGACCAGGAGCCGTCATAGAGCCGGTTGGCGTCGTGGCCGAGCGATTCCAGCGCCAGCGTAATGATGGCGGCGGTGATCCCGGAGCCGCAGGTGGTAACGACGGGTTTTTCCAGATCGATGCCAGCCTTCTCGATCGTCTCACGCAGTTCGGGCAACGACTTGAACTTGCCGTTCACGGCAAAGACGCCGGATGGCAGGTTCTTGGCGCCCGGCATATGGCCGGAACGCATACCTTCGCGCGGTTCCGGCTCGGCAGCGGCGAAACGGCCGGCGCTGCGGGCATCGGCGATCTGCAGGGAGCCGCTGTCGACAATGCCGCGCATCTCGTCGAAGGAGACGACGCGGGCGGCATTGAAGTTCGGCTGGAAGGTGACGGGCGCGAATGCGGGCAGGGCGGTTTCCAGCGGCCGTCCTTCGGCCTTCCAGCCATCCAGGCCGCCGTCCAGCACGAAGACGTTCTTTGCGCCCATCACGGCGCGGAACAGCCACCAGACGCGGGGTGAGGCAAAGAGGCCGGGGCCGTCATAGACGACGATGCGATCGTTTTCGCTGATGCCGAGCTTGCCGACCTCGGCCGCGAAGAACTCAGGCGAGGGAACTGTATGCGGCAGGCCAGTGGAGTGATCGGCTATCTTGTCCTGATCGAAGCGGATGGCGCCGGGAATATGGCCGCTGGCATATTCGGCATCGGCGTCACGCTTCTGCGCCGGCAGATAGAAGGACGCGTCGAGGATGCGCAGATCCTTGGCGCCCAATTCGTTCTGCAGCCAATCGGCGGATACGACGAAACGGCTTTTCTCCGCTGTCATGATGATCTCTCCCTGCCTATTTTTGATTCTGGGGGGTGTGTCAGGATGTGGGACTTGGCCGGCTTTACGCGTCGTCCGTGGGCGTGCCGAAACGAATGCGGAAGCGACGGTTCTCCTTGCCCTTCTTCTCGATCTTGGCGATATGGATTGCCCCGACTTCCTGCGTCTCCGACACATGTGTGCCGCCGCAGGGCTGGCTGTCAACGGCGGAATTCTCGCCGATGCAGACGAGGCTGACGCGGCCGAGGCCGACGGGCGGGCGCACATTCTTGGATTTGACGATGCCCGGATTGGCCGCCAGCTCCTCATCCGTGATCCATTGGACGAAGACGGGATGGTTTTCGTTGACGAGCGCCATCATCTTCGCCGTCACCTCGTCCTTGTCGATCGTCTCGCTCATGTCAAAATCGACACGGCTTTCATCCTCGCCGACGGCTGCACCAGTAATTGGAAACTGGCAGACCACCGAGAGCAGGTGACAGGCCGTGTGCATACGCATCAATTTGTAGCGACGCGGCCAGTCGACATGCAGCACCAGCTTCTCGCCGAGGATAGGCTGCGCCTCGCTCTCGAGCGGCACATGGATGATTATGTCCTTGATCGGCCCATGCCTCGTCTGTCCCAGCATGATCTTCGAACCGTCGGCGCGCTCGAAGAAACCTGTGTCGCCCGGCTGTCCGCCCGAGGTGGCGTAGAAGCAGGTCTGGTCGAGCTCAATGCCCCCATCCTCGTGAATCGCAGTGACGACGGCTTCGGCGGTCGAAAGATAAAAGTCGTCACGATAAAGGGCATTCACGGGCATGACGTCACGCTTGGTTTTCGTAAGGGATCGGAATATCGGAGCTCTTCGCAAGGTATGACGGCAACGGCAGACCCTTCGATTTCAAAAAGTCCGGGTTGAAAAGCTTGGACTGATAGCGGTTGCCGTAGTCGCAGAGGATCGTCACGATCGTGTGGCCGGGGCCGAGATCCCTAGCGAGGCGCACCGCGCCGGCAATGTTGATGGCCGTCGAACCGCCGAGGCAAAGACCTTCATATTCGACGAGATCGAAGACATAGGGCAGGGCTTCGGCATCGGTGACCTGATAGACGTAATCGGGCGTGAACCCCTCCAGGTTTGCCGTCACGCGGCCCTGACCGATACCCTCGGTGATCGAGGAGCCGGAGGATTTCAGCTCGCCATTCTTGTAGAATTCATAGAGCGCGGCGCCTTCCGGATCGGCGATGCCGATCTTGATGTCCTTGTTGAAGGCGTGCAGGCCCATGGCGACGCCGGCCAGCGTGCCGCCGGAGCCGACCGAGCAGATGAAGCCGTCGATCTTGCCGTCGGTGTCGGCCCAGATTTCCTTGGCGGTCGTCTCGATATGCGCCTGCCGGTTGGCGACGTTGTCGAACTGGTTGGCCCAGATCGCACCGTTCGGCTCGGTCTTTGCCAATTGCGCGGCAAGCCGGCCGGAGAGTTTCACGTAATTGTTGGGGTTCTTGTAGGGAACCGCCGGCACTTCGACGAGTTCGGCACCGAGCAGCTTCAGCGCGTCCTTCTTTTCCTGGCTCTGCGTTTCCGGAATGACGATGACGGTGCGGTAGCCGAGCGCCTTGGCGACGAGGGTCAGGCCGATACCGGTATTGCCGGCTGTACCCTCGACGATGACGCCGCCGGGCTTCAGCAAGCCCTTCTTCTCCGCATCGCGGATGATGTAGAGCGCAGCGCGATCCTTGACCGACTGGCCGGGGTTCAAAAACTCCGCCTTGCCGAGAATGGTCGAGCCCGTCGCCTCGGAGGCTCCCTTGAGCTTGATCAATGGCGTGTTGCCGATTGCTTCTAGGACGGAGGGATGGACGGTCATGGAATCTCTGCCTTCTGTTCAGCACTACTGTAAGAACGGTCTTTTCCCTTCACAAGGCAGTCTAGGCAAGAAATTCTGTTCCACGCTCCCCGTCCGGGCCGCAAAATTCCACTTGGACGACAAAAGACTTGGCGGGTTGCCATCGGAAAGTCCGCTCCTCCGTCAGGCCGGCACGGATTTCTCCCATGCGTACCCTATGTTGGCCGAAAGAGGCCACAATGATGCGCTAGTCCTAAAATGCTGAGGAAGACCGCCTGAATGCGGCATCCGGGCAGGTCACCAGCCGAGGAGAAAAGCCATGAGCCCATTCATCGCCCGTCCCGAACATGGAGTGGCCTGGATCACCGGCGCGAGCTCCGGGATCGGCCGTGCGCTGGCGCTGAGGCTTGCCGGCGAGGGCTACAAGGTTGCCGTCACCGCACGTCGTCACGACAAGCTGCTTGAGCTGCAGGCGGAAGCGAGCAAGCTGTCCGGCAGCATCGTCGTGCTCGATGGCGACGTCACCAGTGCCGAGGACATGGAGCACACCGTTGCGGCGATCGAATATCAACATGGCCCGCTGGCCCTGGTCGTTCTGAATGCCGGGATCTATCTGCCGGCGCGCGCCGAGGATTTGAACCATGATGTGTTCGACCACAGCTTCGCCGTCAATCTACACGGCGTCGTCAACTGTCTGGTGCCGGCGGTGCGTCATATGCGGGCGAGAGGGCACGGCCAGATCGCGATCGTCTCCTCGGCGGCAGGCTATGGCGGCCTGCCGGGAGGCGCTGCTTACGGCGCCACCAAGGCGGCACTCATCAACATGGCCGAAAGCCTGAATTTCGACCTGGATCGCGTCGGCATCCGCATTCAGCTGGTTACGCCGGGTTTCGTCGAAACGCCGCTGACGGCGAAGAACAAATTTCCAATGCCGGGGCTGATGTCGATGAACGACGCGGCCACGGCGATAGCCGCCGGGCTCAAATCACCGTCATTCGAAATCACTTTCCCGAAGAGCTTCACCTACAAGATGAAACTCATGAGATTCCTGCCCTACAGCCTGTATTTCCGTGTCGTCAGACGCATTACGGGCGACCGTCGTCCACGACAGGCCCCGGGCCATCATCCGACTCCACACCCCGCGGAGTAGCCTTGATGCGCCGGATACGCTGAAAAGCCTGCGCTCAAGCCAATTCGCCTGATCCTGTCACCGTTCTGTAATGCAAGTTCGCTAGCAGTCCAGCCGACTGGCATGCCCAGAATTGACAGGCAGGGAAAATAAGATGGCAGAAATCCGGATCGAGCAGGTTCGCAAGGCTTATGGACGCAATCCGGTCGTGCATGGCGTCGACCTGAATTTCCGTTCCGGTGAATTCGTGGTTATTCTCGGCCCTTCCGGCTGCGGCAAGTCCACCCTGTTGCGCATGATCGCTGGACTTGAGGATATCACTTCGGGCGAGATCGTCATCGACGACAAGGTCGTCAACCAGCTCGAGCCGCGTGAACGCGGCTGCGCCATGGTCTTCCAGAACTACGCGCTCTACCCGCACATGAATGTCGCCGCCAATATGGGCTATGCCCTGAAGGTGGCGGGCGTGCCGCGCGAGGAGCGTGACCGCCGCATCAAGGAAACCGCTCGCATCGTCGGCCTGGAGGATTTCCTCGACCGCAAGCCGGCCGAGCTTTCCGGCGGCCAGCGCCAACGCGTCGCCATGGGCCGCGCCATCATTCGCGAACCGAAGGTCTTCCTCTTCGACGAGCCACTCTCCAACCTCGACGCCAAGCTGCGCGTGCAGATGCGCGTCGAGATCCGTCGCCTGCATAAGCGCCTGTCGGCCACGTCCGTCTTCGTCACCCACGATCAGGTCGAGGCCATGACGCTCGCCGACAAGCTGGTGGTCATGTACAAGGGCAATGTCGAGCAGGTCGGCACGCCGCTGGAAGTCTACAACACGCCGCGCACCCGTTTCGTCGGCTCCTTCATCGGCTCGCCGGCCATGAATTTCCTCGAAGGCTCTTTCTCGGCGAATGGCGAGCAGTTCATTTTCGACGGATTGCCGTTCTCCATCGACGCCAATATCGGCAAGCGCCATGCCGGCCAGCCCGTCGCCCTCGGCATCCGCCCTGAACATGCGCGTCTGGTGCCGGTGGGTACGCCCGGCGCTGTTCCGGCAACAGTCGATTTCGTCGAGGAGCTTGGCGCCGGCCGTGTCATCCATTGCGATATCAACGGCTCCAGCTTCGCCGTTGCTGTCGCCAACCATACATCCGGTGAAACGGGTCAGGCCGTGGCGCTGGAGCTGCCGCGAGACAACATCCATCTCTTCGCCCAGGACACTGGTCTGAGACTTGACGCCATCGCCACCGTCACGCCTCTCAAGGTGATGGCGCACTGATTTCAGATATCAATTTTCAGCAAGTGCGCCCGGAAATCCTCACCGATTTCCGGGCTTTTTCTATAATGCTGAGCTGTCATCGACTGCGGCCGCGATCCGGACTCTAAACCTGCCCGCAGATCATTTCGTGCATTCGAAATTCTCCGCCTTGTTCATATCCGTCGCTCCCGGCTTGTATCTCGGATAGGACGGATATTCGCACATTGGCCGCGTGCGGCCGGCACCATCCTTGCCGGCATCGCTGACGGTCAGATTCTCCGGCGCTTTTCCCTTTTCGACCCAGTTCTCCAAAGCCGTCAGGGGATCCCAGGCGGCGATGAACTTGCCGCTGCCATGACCGAAACCCGGTATGAGGTAGAAGCGCATGAAGCCATGGACATTCTCCATCCCCATCGTTTTGACCACGCGCTCATAATAGGAAACCGTATTGTAGGGCGAGATTGCGAAATCGGTGGTGCCGTGCATCAGCAGCATTTTGCCACCGTGTTTCTCGAAGGCGGATAAGTCGGCATTGTTTGCATCGGTCAGCCTGGAAACCTGTGCAATCCGCTTGGCATATTTTGCCGGGTCGAACGTTATCGTGTTGAATTTCGGATCGCGCACGATGGCGTAGCGGATCAATGGATCGGCAAGGACGGCAAGGCCGAAATTGGCAACAGGGGTCGGCGGGTCTGTCAGGTCTGGCGATGAGCCGAAACCCCACAGGCCATAGAGATCCCCACCTTGAAAAATCGGCCAGCGCGCGAAGCCATCGACACCGTCCTCCAGCCTGACCGGAGACTTGTAGGGCGTATTGATTGTCTTCAGAACCTCGATTTGGGTGTCTGAAAGGCATGTATCGCCTTCATCCTTTCCGTTTCCGCAGCGAAGGTCTTCGACCTTGAAGGTCGCGTCGCACGCTTCCGTATTCGAAATGAGACCGTCTTCGACACCGTCGAGCTTGTCGCAAGCTCTCGCAACGGCCGCGTTGAGCAGCTCGACTTTCGCGGGGTTCAGATAGGCCCCCTTGCGGTAGAAAGCCTTTGCGAGATAGTTGCCGGAAAGCTGTAATGCCGAAAAGGGGTTGGCTGGATGGGTAACGATGGCGCCATCGTAATCGGCTGGCCAGCGCTGGATCGCAATCAGGGATTCGTGTCCGCCTTGCGAATTGCCTTGGATATAGGTCTTTTGCGGCTTCCTGCCGTAATAGTCGGCAACCACTACCGTTGTGACATCGTGGGTCTTCTTGATTTGCAGGCCGCCGAAGTTGGCCAGGGCCTCATCGTTCAAGAGGAATTTGCCGTCGAGCACTGATGGCGACTGGTGGCCGCTGTCGCTGCCGAAGGTAACATAGCCGCGCTGTAGGGGTGTTTGAACCGCGTCAGATCCGAAGGAAACATTCTTGACCGCTTCGATCAGGGTTCCGTCATAGCCTCCGCCGCCGTACTGGATAATCCTGTCGTTCCAGGTCAGCGGCAGATTGATTTGGAAATTGATGTTCGGCGCCTTGGGATCAACGGGTTCGATCCCGCCGAGCACCTTGCAGAAGCCGCCGCCGGCAGCTTGGTCGCCTTTGACAAGGTCGGCGGAATAGACGACGGCGCGACGAGCCGGCGCGCCGATCTTGTCGCGAGAGATCAACATTCCCCGCAGAGCCATGCAATGCGCTTCTTCAGGTGTCGGCATTTGCTGGGCAGCAGCGACACCTACGCTCAAGAAAAGCACTGCATTCGCCGTGATCAATTGCCAAAGTCTCATTGCATCCTCCTCCTTGCAATTTCGATGGGCTCGCACTGTTGGATTTGTCGCCCCGGCGAATTCCGGTATTCGCTCCGGAAATTTCGCGCATGCCGCATCGTTTCATCGCGTAAACTCGCTGCACCCATGGGGTATGGCGAGATCACGGCGAAAAACATGCAGCAGGCGGACGCTTGACGACTCCCGTAATCAGTCCCTCCAACCGATTAAGCTAGGGAAAAATGCAGGCAACGGAGGAACGTCACAATGCATTTTTCAAGCAAATAATTGTATTAATCGAACATCGGCAGGGGAACTCGCCACCAGCTTCCCGGCGAAATGAAATCGCCCTGAAGCCGGTGCCTCCATTTGAGGCGCTTCACAAACGATGGATAGGGCCGGGACATGCAGCGAGCTGGCGACGAAAGCGCTGATGTCGATCATGCGGTGGATTTGATTCTGTCAACACCGCCTGCGTCGGCAGCTGCCGCGCCTACCAATGAGGCGCGACAGGCTTCGATCACTTCTCGGTGGAGATGAGGCCGCGAACGAACCAGCGCTGCATCAGCGCCACGACGAGGAGCGGCGGCAGCATGACGATCAGCGTGCCGGCCATGGCGATATGCCACTCGGGCAGGCCGCCGACGTTCGGGATGAGCTGCTTGAGTTCGGTTACCGCGGTTGCGTGCGACGGATCGGTGGTGATCAGCAGCGGCCACAGATACTGGTTCCAGGCCCAGAGGAACATGATGGTGCCGAGCGCTGCCATATTGGTGCGTGACAGCGGCATCAGGATATCGATGAAGAAGCGCAGCGATCCGGCGCCGTCCATGCGCGCTGCCTCGGTCAGCTCGTCCGGTATTGTCAGGAAGAACTGACGGTAGAGGAACGTACCGGTCGCCGTGGCGACGAGCGGCAGGATCAGGCCGGGATAGGAATTAAGCAGTCCCAGGTTCAGCTCGACGTGAATGCCCGAAACCTTTTCGATGAGCCAGCTGATGCCGGTGACATCGAGGATCGCCTGGTAGGGCGACAGCACATTGGCGACAACCGCATAGGTCGGCACGACACGCACTTCGAGCGGTAGCATCAGTGTTATGAAGATCAGCCAGAAGATAAAGTGGCGGCCCGGATAGCGGAAATACACCAGCGAAAAGGCGGTGAGGGCCGAAAGGATCACCTTGCCGGCTGCCACACCGCCGGCGAAGATCAGGCTGTTCAGCAGCTTCGGACCAAGATCGGCGGTCGTCCAGGCCGTCTTTATGTTGACCCAGAAATCGGTGCCGGGGATCAACGACATCGGTACCTGATTGACATCAGTCATATTGTGGGATGCGGCGATGGCAACGATGGCCAGCGGCGCCATCGCCGCGACGAAGCCGAGGAACAGGATTACATGCGTGAAGAAATTCAGAATTGGGGTGCGCTCGACCATGTCAGCCTCAACGGTAATGCACGCGCCGCTCGATGAAGCGGAACTGGAAGATGGTGAGCACGATGATCAGTAGCATCAGGATGATGCTCTGCGCCGCCGCGCCGGAATAATCGAGACCTCTGAAGCCGTCGAAAACGATCTTGTAGACCATGAGGTTGGTCGCGTTGTGCGGTCCTCCTGATGTCATGATGTCGACGATGCCGTAGGAATCCTGAAAGCTCTCGGTGATGTTGATCACCAGCAGGAAGAAGATCGTCGGCGTGATCAGCGGGAACTGGATATCCCAGAGGCGCCGGAGCACGCTGGAGCCGTCCATCGCGGCAGCTTCGATCAGCGAGCGCGGAATGGCCTGGAAGGCGGCAAGGAAGAAGATGAAGCTGTAGCCGATATACTTCCACGAGTAGGCGGCAATGATGGAAGCCATCGCGGCATTGCCGTTGAGGCCCGGGTCCCAAAACCCCGGCCAATAGTGATTGACGACCGACATGAAACCGGCTTCCGGCGCCAGGATGAAACGAAAGGCCATCGCCGATGCGGGGGCTGCGACGCCGTAGGGCCAGATCAGCACGACGCTGTAGAATTTCGAACCGCGAAGCTGCCGGTCGGTCAGGGCTGCGAGGATCAGCGCAACGCCCATGGAGATGGCAGTGCTGATGGCAGCGAAGATGATGCTGATCGTCACCGAATTCCAGTAATCGGCACTGGCGAGAATGGCTTTGAAGTTGTCGAGCCCGACCCAGATATTGCCGCCGCCCCAGGGCTGCTGCAGCGTCAGCGACCAGTAGATCGCCTGGCCGGCCGGCCAATAGAAGAAGGTGAATATGAGGAGGAGCTGCGGCACTGCGAACAGGATGCCGACACTCCACTTACTGAAAGTCGTACGCTTTTCCATTGCTTCTTCCGGCTTTGGTCTGATGCCATTCTCGGTCATGACAAACGTCCGCCGGGAAAATCCCGGCGGACGCTGTCTGGCTTAGCTTGCAGCTTACGGGAGCTGCTTGCCCTTGTAGGTGGCTTCGAAGCGCTCGAGAACGGCATTGCTGTTCTTGGCGAGATTGTCGATGCCTTCCTGGACGCTGACCTTGTTGGCGAAGATCGCCTGCATCTGGTTGCCGAATTCAGCGCGGATCTGCGTGAAGTTGCCGAGACGGATGCCGCGGGTGATCGGGGTCGGCTCGGAGGCGGTCAGGCTGGCGATGGCGACTTCGCGGCCCTTGTAGGGAGCCTTGTCGTAGAAGCCGGAGGACTTCATGAATTCAAAGCCGGAATTCGTGACGGGGATGTAGCCGGTGTTGGTCGACCAGAAGAGAGCGGTCTTGGGGTCGTGGATGAAGTTCAGGAACGCGGCGGCGCCCTTGTATTCATCGGCGGACTTGCCGGAGAGAACCCAGAGCGAAGCGCCGCCGACCAGAGAGTTCTTGCGCTCGGTACCGGCGTATACCGGAAGCTCGGCAACATCCCAGTTCATGCCGGCTTTCTGCGTCTTGCCGACCGTGCCGTGGTCGCCGACGGAGGTCATGATCATCTGGCAATCGCCCGATGCGAAGGCCTGAACCATATCCTGGCCGAGTTCCTTCGACTTGATCTTGATGAGGCCCTGATCGTACCAGCTCTTGAGGTCGGTCACGTACTTGACGAACTTGGTCTTGTTGACCTCGAGACGGGCGTCGAGACCGTCATAACCATTGTTCTTGGTGGCGATCGGCTGGTTGTGGAGCGCGGAGAACTGCTCCATCAGCTGCCAGCTTTCGTTGCCGGAGATGTTGATGGCCATTGGGCAATCATAGCCGGCACCCTTGAGCGCCTTCATGTCGTCGGCGGCTTCTTCCCAGGTCTTCGGAGCGGCGGTTTTGCCGATCTTCGCGAAGGCGTCCTTGTTCCAGTAGAGCAGGGCGGTCGAGGAGTTGAACGGGAAGGAGAGCAGCTCGCCCTTCGACGTTGCGTAATAGCGCGCAATGCCGGGGAAATAGTCGTTCCAGTCGATCTTGTAGCCATTTTCGGACATCAGCTTGCCGGCCGGATAATAGGCGCCGGAGAGCATCATGGTCGCGGTTCCGGCGTCGTAGACTTGGACGACTGCCGGCTGCTTGCCGGCGCGGAAGGCGGCAATGGTGTTCTGCAGGGTCGCGTCGTAATTGCCCTGGCTGGTGCAGACGACTTCATAGTCCTTCTGCGACTCGTTGAAATTCTTGCACATCGTCTGAACGACGCGCTCCAGATCGCCCGACAGGCCGAACCAGAAATCGAACTTGGTCGGAGCGGCAGCAGCAGGCAGGGCCAGCGCTAAGCTCATGACGCCGGCGGCGGCGGCCGAAATGCAGTTTTTAAGTGTCGACATAATCCCTATTTCCCTCTTGAAAGCTCGGAACCGGTGGTCTTGGGCAAGCCCGCGGTAGCGGCGTTATAGAGATGCTGTGTGACAGTTTGTTGTGGGTACGAATCTCGCGTTCAAGGGTGGTTTTTCGTCTCTACAGGCGCTTTCAAAGACCTGTTGCGGATGAACCGGAAGGACAGGGCAGTTGCCACGGCCGGCGTAACTTGATGCGTGTCTAATATTGGTAATTTCAGGAAGGATGCACATGCGTCGTCGATCCCGTGTCTTGTCGGGATGGTGCGCTATATGATGAAGGAGCTGTCACTGATCATCATTATACTTGCCCTGATCAGGCGCGGTCCGCTGATGTTTATGGCTGGGGGAATGTCGATGGCGCCGACGGGCTTTCCTTGCCGTGGGCCTGCGCCTTGATGCATGATCACGCAGATATAACGACGGAAGCATTGAGGAGCGAATCCATGGCGCAGAGCGAACGGCAGAAGATGGCGGCGGGCGAATGGTATTGCTGCCTCGATCCCGAGTTGGATGCCCTGCGTGTGGCGGCCCGCAATGCCGTGCATCAGCACAACATTATGCCGCCCCTCCAGCGCGGCAATTTCGGCCCGGCGCTGTCGACGCTTTTTGCCGGCGCCGGCGAGGGTGTGTTCATCGAGGCACCATTTCACTGCTCCTACGGCATCAATATCTGGCTTGGTCCCAAGGTCTATTTGAATGCCGGCTGCACCATTCTCGATAGCGCCCCTGTGCGGATCGGCGAAGGCAGCATGCTAGGACCGGGCGTCCAGATCTATTGCCCGGAACATCACAGAGATCCGGTACTACGTTGCGCTGGGCAGGAAATCGCGCGGCCGGTCGAGATCGGCAAGGCTGTCTGGATCGGCGGCGGTGCCATCATCCTCGGCGGTGTGACGATCGGCGACGGCGCGATCGTCGGAGCCGGGGCAGTGGTCACGAAAAGCGTGCAAGCGGGCGTGGCCGTGGTTGGAAACCCGGCCAGGGCTCTGCCTTCAAAGTAAAGAAGCGAGGAATCAGTTCGCCGGGCGACGCCGTTTTGTCCACCACACGGCAAAACGACGGCGCCAGCGCCGCACCAGCGGCAGGTCATGCGACAGCACGACGAAGCCGAGCGGCAGCATCCAGAAGCCGAGGATGGGCAGGAAGCCGAGCAGGCCGCCGAAAATCAACGCGACGCCGAGGCCGACGCGAGCGAGCCGCGATCTCGGGAGTGGAATGCGGATGGAGCCTATGACAAGCTCGCGCGTGCTGGGGTCTATGCCGAAACGACGGGCCTTTTCGCCCGCTTTGCGACCGCTATTTTCTGTGGTTCTGCCTGGATTGGTCATCCACAGGAGATGGTAAAGCGACAAAATAATACAAGGGAAATGAACTTTTTTGAAAAAATCGCTTGGCAAATCGGGAAAGCATTTGTATTAGCCCACTCACACCGCGCCAAGCGGTATTCCCTGGTAGCTCAGCGGTAGAGCATTCGACTGTTAATCGACAGGTCGCCGGTTCGAATCCGGCCCGGGGAGCCATTTTCAGACTTAGGTGCCTGTTATCTTGATATTTTCGGTAGCAGGCACTTATTTCTCCTCTTTCTCTCCCCGCTTTTAGACTTCCTTTTAGCCTGTGCATAATTGACGCTCGGCTAGATCGGTGGCGGCCCATCGCCGTACCATGACGAGAGGAAGCCAGCGGTTTCGTCCACGGTAGCCAACGAACTGCCAACAGTGTAAAGCTCGCGGCATGGCCCTAGACCCACTCAAAGCCCTTTCAGACTATGGTGAAGCGACATGCACCGTGCAGTTCTGGATTGCTGACGCTCCTGCAGTTGAATTCAATTCCCTCAAAGCTGCCGTCCGCTATGCAAAAGATAACGGCGGGCGATGGCAGGAGATCGAAATCACCGTGCATCTGCCCAGGGAAGATATCGTTTACGCGACCGAGAAGGTGCACCGATTGATCGATGCATTACGGGATCGCCGCCGGAAGTAGATTTCCATATTTCAGAGATCTCCAGATGGAGGTCAGATGGGCGCAAAGAAAGCCGCCGGCATTTCCGCCGACGGCCGCGGTCTTCATCATTCCAGCAGATTCGATCGCACGGCATCACCGCTCTCGAAAACGTGAGGATGCATTCATGTAACGTTAAGGTGAATCAGCGCATCAACAGCGGGCGCAATCGCGCAGCATAGTCCCCCAATGCTTTAGAGGTTCGACATGAAAAACCTGATTCTCGCTTCCGCCGTTGCCCTGGTATCCGTCGTCGCCGTTAGCGCGCCGTCGCAGGCTGCTCCGTTCCATCGCCATCATCATGATTGCTTCGTGAAGACCGTGAAGCACAAGGTTCATGGCCACTGGGTCATTCGCAAGGAACGCGTCTGCCGTTAATTCGGCGTCAGTGTTTACGCCGGTGGCGCTTACCGGCGGCAAACTAAACCGGCCGCTGTCGAGTTCTTTCGACAGCGGCCGGAATGTTTTGTGGGGTATGCAAGCAGGCCGGATCGATGATCGTTGTTTGATCGATCAATCGCTAGCGAAATTCATCGCGCCTACCATCCTAGATCACGGACGGATTTCAAAGATGATGCCGCCGCGGCGCGGACGGTAGTCGCGCCGGTCATAATAGCGCCGGTCGTCACCCCAATAGCGGCGACGGTCCGAACGGCGATCCCAGCGACGGTCGCGGCTCTCGCGCCAATGGCGGCGATCATGGTGACGCTCGCGCCAATCCCGCCGTCCACGATCGAAATCCTGGTTACGCCGAGATCCGCGTTCCTGAATCAGAACGATGTCGGAAACGCTGGTCGAGGGTGAATTGGTCACCGGCATCGCCCTTGCCGGAACTGCGGCGGCCAGCATTGTTCCCATGGTCAGCGAAGCTGCCAGGGCAATCGCAGCAAATTTTCTCAAAGCACCGACTCCTTTATTTGAACCATATCCCTTTTCGGTGAGTAAACGCCGCGAGCGCGGTAATGTTCCACTTTAAGGTTGATATGGTTTCGCCGGCAACACGCAATACGATTGCGATGCGCTGATTTGCGGAGGCGGAGGGTGATGCAATCGGCCGCAGCGGCTTGCGGGGGTCGGATCAGCATAAAAAAGGGGCCTGGCAGGGAAAGCCAGGCCCCTCTCTTCTCTGATCGGAGGTCAAGTCAGATCAGGTCAGAAGTTGCGTTCGAAGCGGAGGATACCGGAAACGGTGTCGTCCTTGGCATAGTCGTAGTGAACGTAGGTCAGTTCCGGCTCGATGAGCAGGTCCTTGACCGGGTTGAACTTCAGGTTCGACGTAGCTTCGAAGATCTTCGAGTCGGTGTAGGCGAGCTGCAGGTTCCACTTCAGCTTTTCGTTGACCGGAACGCCAACGCCACCCCAAACGGCCCAGTCACCCCAGCCGCACTTGGATTCGTTGACGGTGCCGTTCGGCGCCGTGCAAGCGGAAATATCCTGGTTGGTGCCAGCATACTTGTTGAGCTTGTCGCCATCCGTATTGTAGCCGCCCATCAAGAAGGCCGTGAAGCCGCCGAAGTCGGCATCGACGCGAGCCTTGATAGCGCCTTCTTCGACGATGGAGTCATAACCGCCGACAACCTTGAAGGACCATGCGCCAGCCTTGTAGCCTGCACCGGCAACAACGTCAGGAGCGTAGTGGTCCGTGCTCTGATCAACCCACCAGCTTGCGCCATAGGAGTTGCTCGAGCCGCCGGAGTTGCTGTCTTCGAGCGAGATTACAGCCGTGAAGCCGTTGCCGGCATCGTAGTTGTAGGTCAACTGGTTGAGTTCGTACGGGCCGTCATAGATCACGTCGTCGTTGATGACGTCGCCGGCGTAACCGATATAAAGGTTATAGGCCGAGTCTTTCTTACCAACGGTGAAGCCGCCGAGGCTGATATACGACCACAGCAGGTTCGTGCTGGTCGAGCCGCCGTCGTTCCAGTCCCAGCGAACGATGGTTTCGGTCTTCAGCGGGCCGTATTCGGTGTCGGTCGCGGTGTCGACGTTCAACTCGGCGCGGGTATGCCAGAGAGTGCCTTGGCTGCTGGCGCGATTATATGCGTTGTACCATTCACCTTCGGTACGAAGCTTGCCGCCGACTTTGAGGCAGGTTTCCGTGCCCGGGATGAAGAAATACCCAGGACCGTAGGCGTCGCAGATGCGAACGTATTCGAGCGGCTCCGGCTCGGCGGCGACGATAGCGTCAGCCGCGTGAGCACCGGTTGCTGCTGCGAGCGCGGCAGCGGAGCCAAGAAGAAGGCTCTTGATGTTCATAATAACTCCAATCTGTTCCCGATTGGGCATGAGATATCGCGCCAAATAATGACGTGCCCAACCCATCCCGTTCATGTTCCCTATCAGTAGGTGCGAAGTAGTAAGCTTCACGAACTATTTGGTGAACCCGCTTCGCTGATTTGGCAAGTTACTAAGATTGGCGAACTATATGTACGCTACTCGAAAAAAATCTTTGTTGCAAAAATGACGCAAATCGCGGGTTCGCCTTATATTGCAGGCTTTCCAGGGGTTGCGAACAGGGTGCGTCTGTAACCTGAGGGAGGGTAAGGGAAGGGGAATGCCATGGAATCGCGCAATCGTAACCCGCCGTATCGGCGAAACTAGCTGCGATCGAGAAACGATTGGGAAGATTTTGGAGACCTCGGCCGGATGGGCGAACGCAGGACTTTGACAGTCCATGGCTTTCGTTGTGAGCGACATCCATCGCGAAAGTGAGGCCTGCCAGCGCGGGTAAAGCTTAAGATGGATGCCGCATGAGGTTGATGGCGGTAGAAGGTTATTACTCTTTATCCCAGTCAGGAGCACCGGACCAATTTTCTCCATCACTGAGAGCTCCGGCGGGCGACGAGTCGCCGACGATGACCGTCGTGCACAGCTGGTCTGGATAGACCCGTGTTCCGATCTGGTAAATCTGAAGCAAGTTAGCGGAGGGTTCGATTTTCACGGCCTGGCCAATGGTGAACTGCGGTGCCTGACTGTCAGTCTCAACGAGGTGGAACGGTTGTTCCGTGACCTTTTTCGTAAAACCAATAACGTGACGCATAAGAAATACTCCTCTTCATATGGGCAGTATCCCAACGTCGTCGTCAGCTTGATTGTTCCGAATTTGGTTGCCACACCACATCCGCTAGATAAGGTTGACGCTACAATCCGCCGACAGTCAGAAAGCTCGGCAGCGCCGGGAGCGGTCTGCGGAGAATGAGGATCTTACCCCTCCTTCATCGGTATCTTGGCCTCTTTCACTGCGGCGATGAACGCCTGCCGTGCATCCTCGGGAGTGCGCTTGCCGCTGATCACATCGGCACAGATGGACAGCGCCCGGTCCAACGCGGGGGCTTCCTCGATAGGCCAATCCTCGATCAGCGCCCAGGAGGCTGCCTGGGTCGTGTCGATGATTACCCACTCTTCGGGTTTCTCAAGAGCGATCGTGACCGCCTTGCTCCATTTTCTCTCCGTCATCGGAAACTCTCAAATTTGTGGATGCTTATAGCCTGTCTCATAGGCCGATTCATTTCGCCTGGCGAGGCGGTTTCGTCTGGGATCGACGCTCGCTGGAATGTTTCGGGGCCGGTGGGATGACGAGACAAAACGGAATCAATGTCCATCATCCAGACTGGCGCCCCGACACGCTTCGATGACATCACAGCCCGGTCGGTATGGTGCTTTGCCGTGCCCTTGTGGGCAGCTTGAAAATCAACGGGAACAGCGCGCAACATGGAGCCGGAAATTTCCAGCCCGACCATCTCGTATCTGATTGATTTTACTGGAAAATAAATGGAGGCCTCGCCCGGAATCGAACCGGGATGCAAGGATTTGCAGTCCTCTGCGTAACCACTCCGCCACGAGGCCATCCGATTTAGTAAAGGCGAGTGATGGCGGGCGTTTAGAACGAATCTCAGGAGAGTGCAAGACCTATCGCGGTCGATGATCAAATAACTTGTCGATTGGCGCCGGTAGGGTGTGTTTCAGGGGGCAAACGCCGCGACAACGCATTTGCGGAAATGTTGCTGCATTGCAAAAATAGATTGCTCCTCTATTTCCGACCGAACATTCGGATAAGCTGGTGGAGCAGTTTATGAAATATGTCAGGGAATTCGAAGCCCTTAGGGGCATGTTGGCGATCTGGGTTCTTGTCGGCCATGTCGCTTCCGCCGTCGCCATTCATGGACGGCTGTTTCAGGAGCGGTTCTATAACGAACATGCAGTGGATGTTTTCATCATCCTCAGCGGTTTCGCCATAACCGCGTTGATCGATAAACGGCCGGAACCTTATCACCTGTATATCGCCCGGCGCGCTCTGAGGATTTTCCCGGCCTATCTGTTTTATCTGGCGATCTCCGTCGCGGTCGCAGGCGTTGCGGTGCAGATATGGGCGGCGTCACCCGACGGCTCGATGAAAGCGGCACGGGTCGGCATTGCCAGTGATACGCTCGCCTATTGGCCCTGGCACCTTTTGGTGCATGTCACGGGCCTACATGGGCTGGTGCCGCCGCGCTTTCTGCCGTTCACAGATTATGCTTTTCTCGGTCAGGCATGGAGCATCTCGCTCGAATGGCAGTTTTATCTGATGGCGCCGCTCTTGATCGGATTGCTCGCGAGACCGGTGTCGTGGTCGCGAATCGCCGTTCTTATTCTTCTGGCCTTCGCGGTTGCCGTGGTCTCACCGGCGCTACCCGAAAGCTTTCTGAGCAAATGGCTGGTCGATTTCGGTGTCGGCATCGCCAGCTTCTATTTCATGAAACGCCGCGCCCTCGACGACCCCTTCGTGAAATCCTTGCCGTTGCCCCAGCTTTGGCTGATCGGAGTCGGCCTGTGCATATTCCAGCGTTCCGTCGACTATCTGCCGCTCGCCATCTGGCTGACGGCGATCCTGGTTATCATTTCGGCGCGTGAGGGTAGGGGTGCCGTCTTTGAACGGATGTCTGCCATTGCCTGCGGCCGGCCGCTACAATGGCTGGGCAGCATGGCCTATTCGCTCTATCTCTCGCATATGCTGGTTCTGCTTCTGGCGCTTGCCACGCTACCGAGGCTTGGGATTTCGTCGCCCTGGGCGCAGGCCGGTTACCTGCTGGTGGTGACGCTTGTCGGATCGCTGATCGTTTCGAGGCTCTCCTATCTTTATATAGAGAAGCCGTTTCACGAGTTCGGCCGTGGCCTCGGTAGACGCGAGCCCGTTGCGTCGGAACCTGCTGCAATCAATAAAAAGAGAGCGGTCTGATCCGTGCATCACCAAGGCCGCTGTTGTTGCGGCGCGACGCATCATCATGAATCTCTGCGTCTGCCGCAGCAACGCCTTGAAAGCGTAGCCGCACGCGATTAAGACACGCTAAGCATAGAAGCAAAACCGGCTTAGCCTTCGGGCGCGAGAGGATATGATGGATTTCGAAGCAGCACGCGTGAAGATGGTCGAGAACCAGATCCGCACGACGGATGTTACCTCCCATTCCGTGTTGAATGCGTTTCTGACGGTGCCGCGCGAAAATTTCGTGCCGGAGAAGTCGAAGCTCCTGGCCTATGTCGACAATGATATCGAGGTCTGTCCGGCGGCTGCAGGCGCGCCGGCGCGCTTTCTGATGGAAGCGTCGCCGCTGGCAAAGCTCTTGCAGCTCGGCGCGATTACCAAGGAAGACAAGGTTCTCGACGTTGGTTGCGGTACGGGTTACGTCTCGGCGCTCCTGTCGATCCTGGCCGGCAAGGTCGTCGCGCTCGAATCCGACGAGGCGCTGGCCGCTACGGCCAAGGCCAATCTCGCAGCGCTCGGCCATGACAACGTCGCGGTCGTTACCGGCGAGTTGGAAAAAGGCCATGCCGCCAGCGGCGCCTACGATGTCATTTTTGTCGATGGTTCGGTTCAGGAAGTGCCGCAGGCACTGCTCGATCAGCTCGGCGAAGGCGGTCGTTTGATCGTGGTGCTGGGCTATGGCCATGCCGCTCGCGCCACCGTCTTCATGCGCGAGCGCGGAGCTCTTTCGGAAAACGTCTTCTTCAATGCGTCGATCAAGCCGCTGCCGGGCTTTGCCAAGGCCAAGGAATTCGTGTTCTGATCGGCAGTATGGCCGAATGATCCTTTTGAGACGGGCGCTTCAGGCGCCCGTTTTTCGTTGGGCTCTCCAGTAATGAAATCGGTAATCGCACGCGATTCGCGCCGACCGTAACAAAACTGTGCATCAGCGGGCTTAGTGCTTTCGCGGTGATTTTTTTCCCAAGGGTAGTATTCTAGGGTGGCGCTGATTCGGGCGCTCCTTTGACGGGATTCCGGTCGTTGTATCTGGGAAAACGGGGATGAATATGGCTCAGCCAAGTGTCGTGCGTGAACCGTCCATGGAGGAGATCCTGGCGTCCATCCGCCGGATCATCGAGAGCAACGAGCCCGGCGCCGCCCATTCCATTTCGCCGTCCCTGCCTGCTGTCTACACCACTGCCGACGATGAGCGCGATGACGATATCCACCTGACGGTCGATGAGGAATTCGCCGCCGCGGACCTGGCGAATGCATCGTCGGTTACAGCCGCCGACTCCGAACCGCGTTTCGTCGCCGCCAATTCGCAGATGCCGATGCGTGAGCCGGAAGCGCCCGCTCGCACCCTGTCACTTGCCGATGTCGCCGCGCGCGTTCGTGCCGCTTCCGAGCGCAATGCCGCGCAACTGAACCCGGCTCGCGAAGCACCGCAGCTGCGTGAATTGCCGCCAGCCATGGTCGCGCGCCTTGCAGAGGCCCGCGTCGAGCCGCTCGCTGGTGTGCCGCTGCGCAATACCGTTACTGAAGCACCCGCATCGGCCGCAACCGCGCCGACGGCCGCACTTCTCGCCGAGGCTGCGCTGCATGCGGCCAAGGTCGAGGCGCAGGACGACGCCGAACCGAAACAAGTAGAAGAGCGCCCGGCCGCAGCCCCGGTTTTCAATCCGTCGCCACAACAGCCGGCAGTGGCCACCGCCGATCGTTTCCTGCCGCAGGTACAGGCCGAACTCTCGTCTTCGTTGATGTCGGAAGCAGCCGGTGCGCAGGTTGCACGGTCCTTCGGACAGCTCGCCGCTGCGATCGACGGCAGCGAGCGCCGGTCGTTGGATCAGATCGCAGAGGAGATGTTGCGGCCGATGCTGCAGGATTGGCTGGACGACAATCTGCCGACGCTGGTCGAGCGTCTCGTGCGTGAAGAAATCGAACGAGTGGCCCGCGGCCCGCGCCGCTGACAGCCCGAGCTTCGGGTAGATGATCCGCCGCTCCGGCTTCCGGGGCGGCTTTTTTATTGACTTGCCTGCGACCATCCTATTTACAACCCGCATCACCGAACCCTCTAGATCCGGTCCCAAAATGCTCGACAAAACCTATGATTCCGCCGCCGTCGAACCGAAGATCGCCCAGAAATGGGAAGAGGCCGACGCCTTTCGCGCCGGTGTGAACGCCAAGCCTGGCGCCGAAACCTTCACGATCGTCATCCCGCCGCCGAACGTCACCGGTTCGTTGCACATGGGCCATGCGCTGAACAATACGCTGCAGGACATCATGGTGCGCTTCGAGCGCATGCGCGGCAAGGATGTACTCTGGCAGCCGGGCATGGACCATGCCGGCATCGCCACGCAGATGGTCGTTGAGCGGCGTCTTGCCGAAAGACAGCAGCCTAGTCGTCATGTCATGGGTCGCGAAGCCTTTATCGACAAGGTCTGGGAATGGAAAGAAGAGTCCGGCGGGCTGATCTTCAATCAGCTTAAGCGCCTCGGCGCATCCTGCGATTGGTCGCGTGAACGCTTCACCATGGACGAGGGGCTCTCGAAGGCCGTTCTCGAAGTCTTCGTCACGCTCTACAAGGAAGGCCTGATCTATCGCGACAAGCGGCTGGTCAACTGGGATCCGAAAATGCTGACGGCGATTTCGGATATCGAAGTCGAGCAGCATGAGATCAACGGCCATCTCTGGCACCTGCGCTACCCGCTGGAAGAAGGCGTCACCTATCAGCATCCGATTGCCTTCGACGAGGAAGGCAAGGCGACGGAATGGGAAACGCGCGACTATCTCGTCGTCGCCACCACCCGTCCGGAAACCATGCTCGGCGATACCGGCATTGCCGTTAATCCGGAAGACGAACGCTATAAGGCAATCGTCGGCAAGCATGTCGTCCTGCCGATCGTCGGCCGCCGCATCCCGATCGTCGCCGACGAATATCCGGATCCGACCGCGGGCACCGGTGCCGTCAAGATGACGCCCGCGCATGATTTCAACGACTTCGATGTCGGCAAGCGCCGTGGCCTGCGCGTCGTCAACATTCTGACGCCGGAAGCTTCCATCACCATCAAGGACAACGAGGACTTCCTCGAAGGCCTGGATCATCCAGCCGCTTTGCATGGCGCCTGGGATGAGCTGGAAGGCACGGACCGTTTCGAAGCGCGCAAGATCATCGTCCGCATCTTCGAAGAGGCCGGTCTGCTCGACAAGATCGAGCCGCATAAGCATATGGTCCCGCATGGCGACCGTGGCGGCGTTCCGATCGAGCCGCGCCTGACCGAGCAATGGTATGTCGACGCTAAGACGCTCGCCGAACCGGCGATCGCCTCCGTCCGCGAAGGCCGCACCAAGCTCGTTCCGAAGAGCTGGGACAAGACCTATTACGACTGGATGGAAAACATCCAACCCTGGTGCGTTTCCCGCCAACTCTGGTGGGGCCATCAGATCCCGGCCTGGTATGGCCCGGACGGTCAGGTCTTCGTCGAAAAGACCGAGGAAGAAGCGCTGCAGGCGGCAATCCAGCACTATCTCTCGCATGAAGGGCCGATGAAGGCCTATGTCGAGGATCTGCTGGAAAACTTCAAGCCGGGTGAAATCCTGACGCGCGACGAAGACGTGCTCGACACCTGGTTCTCGTCCGCTCTCTGGCCGTTCTCGACGCTCGGCTGGCCGGATGAGACGCCGGAACTGGCGCGCTACTATCCGACCAACGTGCTCGTCACCGGTTTTGACATCATCTTCTTCTGGGTTGCCCGCATGATGATGATGGGCCTGCATTTCATGAAGGATAAGAACGGCGATCCGGTCGAGCCCTTCAACACGGTCTATGTTCACGCTCTGGTGCGCGACAAGAATGGGCAGAAGATGTCGAAGTCCAAGGGCAACGTCATCGATCCGCTCGAGCTGATCGACCAGTACGGCGCCGATTCCCTGCGTTTCACGCTGGCGATCATGGCCGCACAGGGCCGCGACGTGAAGCTCGATCCGTCCCGCATCGCCGGCTACCGCAATTTCGGCACCAAGCTGTGGAACGCCACGCGCTTCGCCGAGATGAACGGCGCCAAGAGCGACCCGCATTTCGTGCCGGAAGCAGCCGAGCTCACCATCAATCGCTGGATCCTGACCGAGCTTGCCCGCACCGAGCGCGACGTCACCGAGGCGATCGAAGCCTATCGCTTTAACGATGCCGCCGGCACGCTTTATCGCTTCATCTGGAACCAGTTCTGCGACTGGTATCTCGAACTCCTGAAGCCCGTCTTCAGCGGCGATGATGAGAACGCCAAGGCGGAGGCGCAATCCTGCGCGGCCTATGTTCTCGAAGAGACCTACAAGCTGCTGCATCCCTTCATGCCCTTTATGACCGAAGAGCTGTGGGCGCATACGGCGGGCGAGGGCAAGGAGCGTGACGGCCTGATCTGCCACGCCGAGTGGCCGGTTCCCTCCTATGCCGACGATGTCGCGGCCGACGAGATCAACTGGCTGATCGATCTTGTCTCCGGTCTGCGCTCCGTACGCTCGGAAATGAACGTACCGCCGGCCGCCACCGCCCCGCTGGTGATCGTTGGTGCCAACAGCCTGACCCGCGAACGTCTCTTCCGCCACGATGCGGCGATCAAGCGGCTGGCGCGTGTCGAGGCGATTTCACTTTCGGATACCGCGCCGAAGGGCGCGGCGCAGATCGTCGTCGGTGAAGCGACCGCCTGCCTGCCGCTCGGCAGCCTCATCGACCTTTCTGTCGAGAAGGCACGTCTGGAGAAGGGGATCGCCAAGAACGAGCAGGAAATGGCCCGCATCGTCGGCAAGCTGTCGAATGAGAAGTTCGTCGCCAACGCCAATCCGGATGTGGTTGCCGCCGAGCGCGAGCGTCTGGACGAACTCCAGGGGCAGCTTGCCAGCCTGAAGGTCGCTCTCGCCAGGGTCAGCGAAGCCGGCTGAGGTCGCAGATAATCCAAATAAAAAGGGCATGCGAACAAAGGTCGCGTGCCCTTTTTTATTGCGCCATCGATTCGATGGAATCATCAAAACAGCCGATCTCGCCCATCGCCAGCTTCACGCAGGCAAAAACAATTACCCCTAAATTGATAGCTTTCTCGAAAAGCGAAACTGTTGTCGGATTGTGACAGAATTGTTTCAGTAGAGAATATTAATCTATGTGGGGCATAAAATGTTTTTGAAGAAGAAAAAAATAACTAACGCGAACCGTAATGGAGCATGTAGCTCACTTTCTTACGTAAATCAGTCACTATATCGCGAGCTCCCAGGGCGTCAGCGGTGCATTGCCAATTGGGATGATCGTCGCAACAATCAGACACATAGATGCACAAGTGGGGGAGACACAATGGCATTTCGTATTGCGTTGAAGGGTGCGTTCGCGCTCGTTATTACCTCGTCGTTTGCAAGCGCCGCATTTGCGGGTGGGCTTGATCGCGGCGGTTACGATATCGATCTGCTCTTCGACAAGGGTCGTTACGCTTTCGAATCCGGTGTGACTTATGTCATGCCCGGTCGCAAGTTCAAGAATGCCAAGGATACCAATGCGGCTGATGGCAATCTCAACGGGCGCAGTAGTTCTACGGATGTCACCGAGAATTATGCCATCCCGTATATCGGCTTCAAGATCGGCATCACCGATGACCTCGATTGCATGGCCGACTATTCCGAACCGTTCGGCGGTCATAGCAATCCGGGCCTGAACTGGGCCGGCGCCAACAATGAAATCGAGACCAAGCTGCGCACGCATAATTATGCGGCGACCTGCTCCTACAAGTTCGATGCGGGTCCGGGCCAATTGCGTTTGATCGGCGGCGGTTTCTATCAGGAGGTCACCGGCTACAAGTCCCGCCTGGTCTCGGCCATTCCCGCTCCGCTTTCCGCCGTCTATGACGGTGTCGGTTCGCTGGACGTCGACGGTCACGGCTGGGGCTGGCGCGCTGGTCTTGCCTACGAGATCGAGGAATACGCTTTCCGTACCAGCCTCGTCTATAACAGCCGCGTCAAGTACGACAACCTCAAGGGCACGGTCGATCTGACGGAGCTACCGCCGATCCGTGCATTCTTTGGCAAGACCACGTCCGTCTTTGGTTCGGCAGATGCGCCGGACTCGCTGGAATGGAAAGTGCAGACCGGTATCGCTCCGGACTGGCTGGCCTTCGGTTCGGTCAAGTGGACCAACTGGAGCCTCCTGCAGAGCATCGCGCTTTGCCCGACCTCCACGCGCGGCATATCCTGCCGTCCGGGTGGGGCGACCGAGCTCACCTCGCTGGATCTGCTCTATCGAGACGGCTGGACGATCTCTGGCGGTATCGGTCATAAGTTCAATGACAAATGGAGTGGCGCGCTCAGCTTGACCTGGGATCGCGGCACCAGCCAGGGTTATGGCATGAACTCGGATACCTGGACGCTCGGCGCCGGCGTCAACTACAAGGCAACCGAACATGTCGAATTCACCTTCGGCGGTGCGCTTGGCTTGCTGACCAGCGGCAAATCCGGCCAGGCCACTTATAACGGCCTTACGTTCGGCAACGACGCCAGCTACAGCTACGGCAATGATCTCGTAGCTGCCCTGTCGACCTCGATGAAGGTGAGATTCTGAACCTAACCCATTGAATTGAAGTAACTTCCGAAAATTATCGTCGTTACCTCAAGTGATTCCCTCGCCGCGAGCCCCATTCGGTCTCGCGGCGCTTTACTATCAAGTTCAGGCCAAGATTATTTGCGGATGCAGTGTGCAAAACAGTCATGCATAGCCGCTTTATGGTTAACAAAACCTCACGATTGGCAATCATCCTTGTGATGAATCGGCAACACTTTATTTCAACCGGTTACAGGTGCGTGTCCGCCGCCCAATTTGTCCATTTCCCGCCACAAATGAGGAGCAGCGATTATACGGGCACAGGGGCAGGCCTAATAGAGAGTGCGTAAACGGTTGATGGTTCAGTTTCCACTTTGGCAGAAAGAGCAATCCGGGATCGGAACGGCGACGTTTCCGATGGGGTCGGAAAGGCTTTATTTCTCGCGGGAATCCAGAAATCTCCCGATCTCAAGTCTCTCCTTTGGGGCAGTTGAATGGTGTGCTGTTTCGGCGGCGACGTGCGAACGCGGCGGCAGGAATGCTCGTTTGGACATAATTTCGAACTATGCTCGGAAATGTGGCAAACGGCCTCTGGCAGGTGCCATGCGAACCTTCTTGACGGGAGGTTTCGCTGGTTCGCGCGCGGGTAGGGAATACATTCGCAAACCTTGCGGCGCAGATGGGGTTGCCGTGACGAATGCGGATGGAGCGAGAGTAGTCGACTGTTATGTTTAAGTCCGAGTTCATATCAGCGAGAGTCATGATACTGAGCCTGTCGCTTGCCACCTTGGTGGTGCTTACAGGCCAGTGCCGGGCATTCGATATCAATGCCGGCGTCACCAAGGAATCCGGTCCTTTCGATCTCTTCAAATTCGGCTTTCGAGCCTATAAGAACGGCCAGAAGGAAGAGGCTGTCGAAGCCTATCGTTATGCAGCCGAAAAGGGCCATACCGGTTCACGCTGGGCGCTGGCCAATATGTATGCCGACGGCGATGGCGTGACGCAGGACGATTTCGAAGCATTCAAGATCTATAGCGAGATCGCCCAGCAGGGTGTGGAGCCCGGCTCGGAAGATACCGGCTTCTTCATCAATGCGCTGCTTGCGCTTGCGAATTATTACAAGAGCGGCATTCAAAACAGCCCGGTCAAGATCGACCTTAATCAGGCACGCCAGCTTTATTTCCAGGTCGCCTCGACCTTCGGCGTTCCCGAGGCCCAGTTCCAGCTCGCGCAGATGATGCTGACGGGCGAGGGCGGTGCACCCAACGTTCAGCAGGCAAAGAAGTGGCTGAACCAGGCCCGCAAGAGCGGCCATCCCGGTGCCATGGCTGTCTTCGGTAATATTCTATTCCAGGAAGGCCAGACCGTCCGTGGCCTCGCCTTCATGACGGCGGCGCTCGACAAGTGTAAGCCGAAGGATTGCGGCTGGATGGAAGACCTGCAGGAGCAGGCCTTCTCGGTCGCCAATGAGAACGACCGCCGCGTCGCCGTCTCCATGTCGCATCAACTGGATGTCGCCGGCGCCGAGTGACGGTCTTTCAACGAGACCGATTCTCTCTGAGTGCGCGATATTGACCGCGCGCTAATTCTGAAAATCGAGATGCGCGATGACTGGAACGTGGTCTGACGGCTTTTCCCAGGCGCGCACATGTTTCGCGATAGCCGTGGAAGTCAGGCGATCGGCCGCCTCCGGTGACAGCATCAAATGGTCGATGCGGATGCCGTTGTTCTTCGGCCAGGCGCCGGCCTGATAATCCCAGAACGAATATAATTTGACCGCGTCCGTCGTGGCGCGCACCGCATCGGTGAAGCCGAGATTTTCGAGCTGACGGAATGCCTGACGGGTCTGCGGCAGGAACAGCGCGTCATTTTCCCAGACCTTCGGATCGAAGCAGTCATGCGGCTCGGGGATGACATTATAGTCGCCGGCAAGAATGATCGGCTCTTCCAGAGCGAGCCTGTCGGCCGCGAATTTCCGCAGGCGCTCCATCCAGGCAAGCTTGTAGGGATATTTTTCAGTGTCGACGGGATTGCCGTTCGGCAGGTAAAGGCAGCAGACACGCAGTGCGCCATGGTCCGGCACGGAGAACACCGCTTCGATGAAGCGGGCCTGTTCGTCGCTGTCGTCGCCGGGAAGGCCGCGTGTCACTTCGTCGGGCTTCGCTTTGGAGAGGATCGCCACGCCGTTGAAACCCTTCTGCCCGTGCGTCTCGACGTGATAGCCGAGCGCCTCGATCTCCAGGCGCGGAAAGCCTTCATCGACCGTCTTGATTTCCTGCAGGCAGGCGATATCGGGATCGGAGTCCTTCAGCCACTGGCAGAGGTTTTCGATACGCGCTTTGACGCCGTTGATGTTCCAGGTGGCGATCTTCATGACGGGGCGGCTCCTCTGCTTCGCCTTCTTTTATCCGCAGCAATCGGCCTTGACCACGCCCAAATGAAAACCGGCCGGGAGCGAGGGCTTCCGGTCGGTGATCAATCTGTGGAAAAACGGGAGCGTCAGATCGAAAAACTTGTTCCGCATCCGCAGCTTGCGACTGCATTCGGATTCTTTATCTGAAAGGACTGGCCGAGCAGATTGTCGACGAAATCGATCTCGGAGCCGGCCATATAGACCAGCGACAATTGATCGATCAACACGGTGGCATTGCCTTTTTCGACAATGATATCATCGTCTTGCGGGCCTTCGGCCAGATCGAATTTATAGGAAAACCCGGAACATCCACCGCCTTCGACCGCAACGCGAAGCGCTCGCTTGCCGGCTTCGGCGCTGACGATCGCGGCGATTCGCTTTGCCGCTGCGTCCGATAGGGTTACACTCGTCTCTGTCATGCTTTCCTCCTGCCGGGGTCAAGATCCGGAGAGAACCAATGGGCCGTCCGACTTTCAAACGGCTGATATCAATAGCCTTTATCATGAAAGCACGGCGGGTGACAGCTATGGTTTCATGGTTGAGCCATGTGCCATTTTGCTGTTTGTATTCGGTATAGGTATGAAGGCCGCGAGGCGGCGTCAATGGGCTGGCGCCTGAATGGATGGATGATGACAATCGATAGGCATGCATTGGGTTTCGGTTATGGTGAGAAGGCGGTCTATGCGAGCGACCCATGGACATCGCGTGGACGGCTCTATGACGAGGGGTCGAGCCCGACGCGCTCCGATTTCCAGCGCGACCGTGACCGCATCGTGCATACGACCGCTTTCCGGCGTCTGAAGCATAAGACGCAGGTTTTCATCGCCCAGGACGGCGATCACTACCGCACACGCCTGACGCATACGATCGAAGTGGCGCAGGTCGCCCGTGCCCTGGCGCGCGCCTTGAAGCTGGACGAGGATCTGGCCGAAGGCGTAGCGCTCGTTCACGATTTCGGCCACACCCCATTCGGTCACACCGGCGAGGACGCGCTGCACGAGATGCTGCAGCCCTATGGCGGCTTCGACCACAATGCGCAGTCCCTGCGCATCGTCACAAAACTCGAGCGGCGCTATGCCGAATTCGATGGCTTGAACCTTACCTGGGAAACATTGGAGGGTCTGGTCAAGCACAATGGCCCGCTGCTGACGCCGGATGGCAAGGACACGCGCGGCCCGGTGCCGCAGCCGATCCTCGATTATTGCGAAATCCACGATCTCGAGATTGCCACCTATGCCAGCCTGGAGGCGCAGGTCGCGGCGATAGCTGACGATATCGCCTACAATACCCATGACATCGATGACGGCCTGCGTTCGGGCTATCTGACCTTCGACATGCTGGAGGAAATACCGTTTCTCTCGGAGTTGATGGCCGAGGTGAGGGCGCGCTATCCGCATCTGGAGGCAAGCCGCTTCACGCACGAGATCATGCGCCGGCAGATTACCCGCATGGTGGAGGACGTGATCTCCGTTGCGCAGCAGGCACTGAGCGAGGTCAAGCCGGGTAGCGTTGCCGACATTCGCGCTGCCGGCCGCGTCATCGCCGCCTTTTCTCCCGAGATGGCGGAAACGGATAAGCGGATCAAGCAGATGCTGTTCAAGCGCATCTACCGTCACCCTGATATCATGCGTATCCGCACCGGCGCGGCACAGATCGTCACCGATCTGTTCCGGGCCTATATGGACAATCCCAAAGAGATGCAGAGCCATTATTGGGTTGACCATATCGCCGGCCTTGCCGTCGCCGCCAAGGCGCGCCATGTGGGGGATTATCTGGCCGGCATGACCGATACCTATGCCATCAGCGCCCATAGGCGTCTGTTTGACCAGACTCCCGATTTGCGGTAGGCAGCGGCGGCGCGGGTCGACAGGGCCCGCACAAGCTATGCGTGGACAATATGATGAACCTTTTCACCGACTTCGAAGTAAGAATTAAGAACGCTCTCGAGCAAATTGATATTGTGCGGGAAAAGCGATCCGAACTCGACTTCGGCCGCATCGGCGTAGAGCCGCCGCGCGATGCCAGCCACGGCGATGTCGCCACCAATGCGGCTATGGTGCTGTCAAAGCCGCTGGGCATGAACCCGCGCGCTCTTGCCGAGATCATCATCGCGAAATTGCAGGAAGATGCCGACGTCGCCGATGTCTCGGCGGCCGGTCCGGGCTTCATCAATATTCGGCTGTCTGTCGGCTACTGGCAGCGCCTGCTGGCGACGATGATCTCCGAAGGCGAGAAATTCGGTCGCTCGACGGTCGGCGCCGGTCAGAAGGTCAATGTCGAATATGTCTCCGCCAATCCGACGGGGCCGATGCATGTCGGCCATTGCCGCGGCGCCGTCGTCGGCGACGCGCTGGCGAACCTGCTCGGCTTTGCCGGTTACGACGTCACCAAGGAATATTATATCAACGACGCCGGCTCGCAGATCGACGTGCTGGCGCGGTCTGTCTTCATTCGCTACCGCGAAGCGCTCGGCGAACAGGTCGGTGAAATCCCGGCCGGCCTCTATCCCGGCGACTATCTGGTTCCGGTCGGAGAGTCGCTGGCCAAGGAATTCGGCACCAAGCTTCGCGGCATGCCGGAAGAGCAGTGGCTGCCGATCATCAGGGAACGCGCCATCGACGCGATGATGGTGATGATCCGCGCCGATCTGGAGGCGCTGAACGTCCATCACGACGTCTTCTTCTCGGAGCGGACCCTGCACGCCAATGGCGCCGCCCTGATCCGCACCGCCATCAACGACCTGACCTTCAAGGGCTATGTCTACAAGGGCGCGTTGCCGCCGCCGAAGGGACAGTTGCCTGAGGACTGGGAGGATCGCGAGCAGACACTCTTCCGTTCAACGGAAGTCGGAGATGATATCGACCGTCCGCTGATCAAGTCGGACGGTTCCTATACCTACTTCGCCGCCGACGTCGCCTACTTCAAGAACAAGTTCGACCTTGGCTTCAACGAGATGATCTATATTCTCGGCGCCGACCATGGCGGCTACGTCAAGCGTCTGGAAGCCGTTGCGCGCGGCGTCTCGGAAGGCAAGGCGAAGCTCACGGTGCTGCTGTGCCAGCTGGTCAAGCTGTTCCGCAATGGCGAACCGGTGAAGATGTCGAAGCGTTCCGGCGACTTCGTCACGCTGCGCGAAGTGGTCGACGAGGTCGGCCGTGATTCCGTCCGGTTCATGATGCTCTATCGTAAGAGCTCCGAGCCGCTTGATTTCGATTTTGCCAAGGTGACGGAGCAGTCCAAGGACAATCCGGTTTTCTACGTGCAGTATGCACATGCGCGCTGCATGTCGATCTTCCGGCAGGCCCAGGAAGCCTTTCCGGATCTCGATATCGCCTCGCTCGATCTGGCGAAGGCGGTGGGCGGCGTGATCTCGGATCCGGCCGAGTTGCAGCTCGTCGCGAAGATTGCGGAATTCCCGCGAATCATTGAAGCTGCGGCGCAGGCTCAGGAGCCTCATCGCATCGCCTTTTATCTTTACGATCTGGCAAGTTCGTTCCACGGACATTGGAACAAAGGTAAAGATTTACCTGAATTACGATTTGTTAACGATAAGAACCGAGAATTGAGCATTGCCAGACTTGGGCTGGTGCACGCTGTCGCGTCGGTTTTGAAGTCGGGTCTTGGTATAACCGGGACCGCCGCACCGGATGAAATGCGATAAACGTCACCGTTTGCCCACATTGCACTGGCATTTAACTGTAGCGTTTGCGAGTGGATTGGGTGATGGCAGAAAAACAGTTGGCGTATCGCGCAAGCGGAAACGACGGGTTCTTTGCGGATGATGATCCGCTCGCCGAACTCGCCCGCATCGTCGGTTTCGAGCCGCGGCCTGCCGCCCAGGCGGCACCTGCGGCTCAACGGCAAGAGCCGGCCTTCGATCTCGAAGACGAGCTCCTGCGGGAATTCGAGCGCTATGATGCGCCTCGTTTGAGTCCTGCGAATGACATTCCGGTCTTGCCGGAAGATCAGCCCTTCGCTGGTGAGGCCGAACTGTCGCGTCCCGCCGAGCCGGCAATCGCTGAACCTCAGCCTGTCGAATTGCAGCAGCAACCTGCGCCGGCGATTAAGCCGACCGTCGGTGCGCGCGATCTGATCGACGAACTTGAGATGTCGATCGCGCCGGCATTGCAGGCCGCCCCGGCTCCACAGCCAACCCCAGTCCCGCAACCTGTTGCTCCGCCGGTCGTCAAGCCGACGCCGCAGCACGCTGCGGCCACTGTACGTTTGCCAATTGCCAATTTCACCGTGGCGCCTCCGTCCACACAGGCAACGCCCGTCGTCCCGGCTCCCGTGGCTGCGCCGGTCGCTCAAGCACAGCCAATCGTCGATGCGCTCGATTTTGAATTGCCGACGATGGGGGATGCTCGGAGCGTCGAGCCCGTCGCGGTTCAGCCGGTCGCCAAGGCGCCGGAACCAGTCAAGCCGGCAAGCTTTGATGCGGCGGCTCTTTCTGCCGAGATCGACGACCTGTTGGCCGATGTCGACCGCTATCCCGTTCCTGCCAGAGGCAATGAGCCGGCGGCAAGGGTCGAGCCGGATTTCGATATTTTTGCCTCGCAGCCCACAACACCGGCAGTTTCTACCGTAGAAGCTTTTGTCGCTCCGGTGGCCTCCGTCGCCCCGCAACGCGAAGAGCCGAAGCCGATCTTGCTGGAGGATGAAGACCCCTTCGCCGGCGAGGACTTCGAATTCGATCTCGCTGATATCGAGATGGAGCTTGCCGAACTTGATTTGGCGGAAGCGAATAAGTCAGTTCCCGTCACGCCGCCGACGCCCGCACCGGCCGTTGCGTCGCAGCCTGCGCCGATCGTTTCGAGAGCCACACCTGTAGTGCCGGCTCCGGTGGCTGCTGTTGCCGCGCCGTTCGTCGCGGAAACCCCGCGGCCTGCGCCGGTCCAGCCTCCCGTTGTTGCAGCCGCGCCAATTGTTGCAAAGGCAGCGCCGACGCTCGATATCGATCAGGCTTTGCCTTTCGACCCGTCGGAGATCTCCGATACGGAAGACCGTGTCGAGACCTTCGAAGGCTCGCATGTTCCGAACCTGCCGCCTGTCGAACCGGAAGCGCCGATCGCGGTTCCCTCGGAATATGATTTCGATATCGATGCCGAGATGGCGAGCCTGTTCGGCACGCCCGCCAAGGAAGCTGCTCCCGAGCCGATCAAGCAGGCTGCTGCCGCTCTCGGCGGTGCAATGGCTGCTGCCTCCTGGTCGAAGAATGCGGCGGCACAGCCTGTTGCCGCAGCCGCCAAACAGCCTGTCGAAGAGTTCGACGAGTTCGAGCGGGCGTTGGAAGAAGATTTCCGCCGCAGCTACCGCGAGGCATCCAGTCCGGTCGAGAATGTCGCCCGCATGACGCTGAACCCGGCCGTGCAGGCCATCCGGCGTCCGGCGCGTTCGTTCCGCGGCATGGCAACCGCCGCCGCGCTCATTGCGGTTCTCGGCCTCGGCGCCTATGGCGTTTATGGCTGGGTTCGTCATGGTTCGCCGATTTCGAGCTTCTCCGGTGAGCCGCGTGTGATCACGGCCGATGCCGAACCGATCAAGGTCGCTCCGGAAAATCCGGGCGGAACCGTTGTGCCGAATCAGGACAAGGCCGTCTACGACCGCGTCGCCGGTGATGGCGCCGCCGCGCCGAAGCAGAAGCAGCTTGTGTCTTCCAATGAGCAGCCGGTGGATGTCGTCCAGAAGACGTTGATCCCTGAAGCTGTTTCGCCCGATGATGGCAGTGCCGATCAGGTCACGCCGACGCCAGTTGGTGAAACTCAGGATCCGCGGCTGTTGCCGAGCCAGAGCGGCGATAATGCCGATATGGCCGCCAATGATGACGGACAGGTTCCGTCGGTCTCGCCGCGCAAGGTTCGCACGATGATCGTAAAGCCTGACGGCTCGCTGGTTGCTCGCGAAGAGCCGGCCGTCGACAAGACCACGACGGCAGCAGCTCCGGCTTTGGCGCCGAAGGCGGCAGCGGCCAAGCCGGCTACCGACAATCAGGTAGCCTCCGCCGATCTTCGTCCGGCCAGCACGGATACGCAGGTATCGCAACCGGCTGATGCCAATGATGCTGCCAGTGCCGAGAGCACGCCGATCCGCGTCGTCAAGACCACTCCGCTTCCGACCGCGCGCCCGGCACAGCAGCCGGCCAAGACGGCGGCTGTGGCTACCCAGAACGTCGCTCCCCACCCGACACAGGCCCAGCCGAAGCCGCAGCAGGTTGCTTCGGCAAGCCCGGCCGCAACGCAGGCAACTCCGGTCGCCTCGGCAAGTGCCGGCGGCGCCTATGGCGTGCAGATTGCCTCGCTGCCTTCCGAGGCCGAAGCACAGCGGTCGCAGGCGAACCTGAAGACGAAGTTCGCCAGTGTCATCGGCGGCCACCCGCTTGAAATCCGCAAGGCCGATATCGCCGGCAAGGGCACCTACTATCGCGTCCGTGTCGTCGCCGGTTCCAAGGATGATGCTGCCGACCTCTGCGTACGCTTACGTGCCGCAGGCGGCACCTGCCTGATCTCGAAATAAAAGATCAGAGCACGGGATATCAGCTGAAAACGGCGGGCGAGAGCCCGCCGTTTTCCTTTGAACCGGCTTCTTTTTATGTATCTCGCCTTGACGTGCTTCGCATTTCACGAAGCGGCCGCTATGATTCGGACATGACCGAATCAAAATCCATGATCCTCGGCTGTAGCGGCCATTCCATCACACCCGAAGAGCGTTCCTTCTATCAGGCGGAACAGCCATGGGGCTTCATCCTTTTCGGACGCAATATTTCCGAGCCGGCGCAGATCGCCGATCTCGTCGCGTCCCTGCGCGATAGCGTCGGTCGCGATGCGCCTGTTTTCATCGACCAGGAAGGGGGCAGGGTGCAGCGTATCCGTCCGCCGATCCTGCCGCATTATCCCTCCGGCCAGGCGCTGGGCGATATCTATCGCCAGAACCGCGAGCAGGGCCTGCGCGCTGCCTGGCTGATGTCGCGGCTCCATGCCTTCGACCTTCTGAAATTCGGCATCAATGCCGATTGCCTGCCGGTGCTCGACGTGCCGGTTGAAGGGTCAAGCAATGTTATCGGCAACCGCGCCTATGGCGGTGATCCTGTCACAGTGACCGAAATGGGCCGCGCTGCTGCCGATGGTCTTAAGGCCGGCGGCGTCCTGCCGGTGATGAAGCATATGCCGGGCCACGGTCGCGGCTTTGCCGATTCGCACCATGAATTGCCGGTCGTCACGGTGTCCCGCGCCGAGCTGGAAGCCCATGATTTTCCGCCCTTCGTCGCGCTCAAGGACGAACTGATGGCGATGACCTGCCATGTCGTCTTTACCGACATCGATCCCGCCAATCCGGCGACGACCTCGCGCAAGGTCATCGAGGAGATCATCCGCGGCCATATCGGCTTCAAGGGCTTGCTTCTCTCCGATGATAGCTCGATGAATGCGCTGGCCGGTACGATCGGCGAGCGGGCGGCGAATATTGTTGCCGGCGGATGCGATATCGTGCTGCATTGCAATGGTATCATGGACGAGATGCAGCAGGTGGTGCGCAACGTGCCGATCCTGAGCGGCGGCGCGCTTGAGCGGGCCAAAGCGGTGGAAGCAGCTTTCGGTTATGATGACGGTGCGGACGAAGCGTCGATTCGCGCTGAATTCGATGCGATGTTTGCGGTGGCTTAGGACCGAACTCCGGGGATCTGACGGGTGAACAAGGTGAGCGGCACGGAAAAGAGCCAACAGGCGGCAGCGCCGATGGACAAGCTGTGGCAGGACGGCAATGGCGAGCGCGGCATGCATGAGCCAACCATGCTCGTCGATATCGCCGGCTTTGAAGGCCCGCTCGACCTGTTGCTGCATCTTGCCCGCACCCAGAAGGTCGATCTGTCGCGCATCTCCGTGCTGGCACTGGTCGAGCAATATCTGTTGTTCATCGATACCGCCCGGCGAATCCGCATCGAGCTTGCCGCCGATTATCTCGTCATGGCCGCTTGGCTTGCCTACCTCAAGTCGAAGCTGCTCATTCCGCAGCAGAGCAAGGAAGACGGCCCGAGCGGCGAGGAAATGGCTGCAACGCTCGCCTTCCGCCTGAAGCGCCTTGAAGCCATGCGCGATGCGGCGACGGGTCTCGTCAACCGCAACCGTCTCGGCCGCGACATCTTCGTGCGCGGCGCGCCGGAACACATTCCGGATCGGCGCCGGTCCGCCTATGACGCTAGCCTCTACGATCTTCTGACCGCCTATGCCGGCCTGCGCCAACGCCAGGCCGTCACACAGGTGACGATCGAGCGACGCCAGGTCTGGTCGTTGGGTGATGCCCGTACAATCCTCAACCGGATGATCGGCGAGATCACCGACTGGACGGCTCTGGAGCATTATCTGCTGCGCTATATGACCAGTCCCAGCGAGCGCGTCACCGCCATCGCCAGCGCTTTCGCCGCCTCGCTGGAGCTTGCGCGCGAAGGCAAGCTGGAAATTCGCCAGGAGGGCGCATTCCAACCGCTTTACATGCGGCGCGGGCCGAAGCATGACGTCGATGAACTCGAGGCTGCGGAATAGGTGCGGGTGTGAGCGGTCCTGATAACGATCAGCACATGGATGACGATGCGGTCGCGCCGGCGATCGATGAGCGCGCTCTGCGTGAAGCCGAACGTATCGCCGAGGCGCTGGTCTTTGCCTCCGCCCAGCCGGTTTCGGAAGGTTTTATAGCCGAGCGGGTGGCGCAGGGCGTCAATATCAGCTCCATCATGCAGCGTCTGAAGGCCGATTATGCGATGCGCGGCGTCAATCTGATCCAGGTCGACGGTGCCTGGGCCTTTCGCACGGCCGCCGATCTTTCCTTCGTCATCCGCCGCGATGATAACGAGGCGCGGAAACTGTCGCGCGCTGCGCTCGAAGTCCTGGCGATCATCGCCTATCACCAACCGGTGACCCGCGCCGAGATCGAGGACATCAGGGGCGTGCAGACCTCCAAGGGTACGCTCGACGTGCTGATGGAGTCCGGCTGGGTTCGTTTTCGCGGTCGCCGGCGCACGCCCGGCCGGCCGGTGACGCTCGGTACAACAAGGGATTTCCTTGATCATTTCGGTCTGGAGGAGTTGCGCGACTTGCCCGGCCTTGAGGAGTTGAAGGGGGCAGGCCTGCTTTCCGGCCGGATCCCGGCCAATTTCAACGTGCCGTCGCCGCTGATGAGTGATGAATTGACCGAAGATGAGGATCCGATCACGCAGATGGATCTGGAGGAGCTCGGCCTCCTGGCGCCGGGTGGCGCTTCGGACGATTGAGCTCAAAATCGGCACTCTTGGCATGTTTTGGGCCGCTTGCTGGCCCATAAAGCTTTTTTCAAAACAATAGCCCAAGCCTCTGTTTCGCCATTAGCTGATGCGAATATGGAGCTCATTCTCCGAGTTGGAGACGTTTGGCTATTGCATTGTCGCTCGCTATCCCCATAAGCGTCGATGCAGTACATTTTGGTGTTTGAAAAACATTCACAAACGTCTTACATCGGGAAGACACTGAAATCGGAGTTATCGCAATGGGTTCTCTAAGCATTTGGCACTGGCTGATCGTCCTGGCCATCGCGCTGTTGTTGTTCGGCCGTGGAAAGATCCCGGAGCTGATGGGTGACGTCGCCAAGGGCATCAAGAGCTTCAAAAAAGGCATGAACGACGACGAAGAGACGCCGCCGCCGGCGCAGTCGACAACGTCCCGTACCGTCGAACACAAGGCCGACGAGTCGAAGTAATCATGTCGGGCGCGTCAGGGGCTGAAATGCTCGCTGTCGGCCCAGGAGCCTTTTTATGTTCGATATAGGCTGGTCCGAGCTGCTGATTATCGCCGTGGTGGCGCTTGTGGTCATTGGCCCGAAGGAATTGCCGGCGACGTTACGAACGATTGGCAAGATGACGGCGCGGGCTCGGAAAATGGCGGGTGAGTTTCGCTCGCAGTTCGACGAGGCCATGCGTGAAGCCGAGCTGGACGACGTACGCCAGACGATCTCGGATGCCCAGAAGCTTAATCCGGTCAATTCATTGCGTGAAGCAATGAACCCGTTGCGGCAGATGGGCAACGATATCAAGGCGGATCTGCAGCGTTCGACGACGTCGGACAGCCCTGCTGCCACATCGACCCCCGCTGAACCGGTTTCCGAACCATCCATGGGACTGCCGGAAACGCCGTCCGTCGCCCCCGCGATTGGCGGAGCGCCTACGGTGGTCGCGCCTACACCTGTTGCCGCCGCGCAGGAAACGCCTGCAAAGCCGAAGGCCGTGCGCAAGCCGCGGGCAAAGGCACCCGCCAAGACGGAAGAGGTCGCTGTCGCGGTGGTCGATACGCCGATCGTCGCGGAAAAGCCGAGGCGTGCGCCGCGCAAGGTCGCCGTGGTTGCCCCTGAGGCTCCCGTTGTCGCGGCTCCCAAGAAGCGTGTCGCGGCCGCCAAGACCACGCCGGTCGCCAAAGCAACGCCTAAAAAGAAGGATAAGGCATGACGGGCGACATTGACGATAAGCCGCAGCCGCTTATCGAACACCTCATGGAACTGCGCACGCGGCTGATCTGGTCGCTGGTGACGTTTTTCATCGCCTTCATCGCTTGCTTCGCCGTTGCCAAGCATCTCTTCAACTATCTGGTTTATCCCTATAAATGGGCTGTCGTCTGGGCGCATCTCGATGTCTCCAAGGCCGAGCTGATCTACACCGCGCCGCAGGAATTCTTCTTCACGCAGGTGAAGGTCGCCATGTTCGGCGCCTTGGTCATCGCTTTCCCGGTCATCGCCGCGCAGATCTACAAATTTGTGGCGCCCGGCCTCTACAAGAACGAGCGTGGCGCCTTCCTGCCGTTCCTGATAGCATCGCCGATCTTGTTTATCATGGGCGCGGCGCTGGTTTATTTCTTCTTTGCTCCCATGGTCATGTGGTTCTTCCTGAAGATGCAGCAGGTGCCGGCCGACGGTCAGATCGGCATCGCGCTGCTGCCGAAGGTCTCGGAATATCTGAGCCTGATCATGACGCTGGTCTTCTCCTTCGGCCTCGTTTTCCAATTACCCGTCATCACCACGCTGCTTGCGCGCGTGGGTCTGCTGACATCGACCTGGCTGGCGGAAAAACGCAAATTCGCGATCGTCTTCGCCTTCATCGTTGCCGCCGTGCTGACGCCGCCGGATCCGATGTCCCAGATCGGCCTTGCAGTGCCGACGATCATTCTCTACGAGATTTCCATCTACGCGGCGCGACTCGTGGAACGCCAGCGTGCCCGGCAGACGGCTGAGGAGAATGACGAGAATTCCGATGTCGCCAAGACGGATAGTGTCTGAGCGGCGGGTCGGAAACGTCCTTCCACAAGGGTTTGCCAATTCGATCTCCGACCGAACTCTCGGTCGGAGCTGTAGTCATGTCTAACGACCTGGAACGACGATGCTTGATATCAAATGGATCCGTGAGAATGCCGAGGTTTTGGATGCAGCGCTTGCCAAGCGCGGTGCCGAGCCTTTGTCGCAAGGCCTCATCGCGCTCGACGAGAAGCGCCGCTCCATTATCCAGTCCGTCCAAGATATGCAGTCTCGCCGCAATGCCGCCTCGAAGGAGATCGGCGCTGCCATGGCGCAGAAAAACACCGAGCTTGCCGAGAAATTGAAGGGCGAAGTCGCCGACATCAAGACGTCGCTTCCGGCTGCGGAAGAGGAAGAGCGCGTGCTGACCGCTGAGCTCAACGACGCCCTGTCGCGTATCCCCAATATTCCGCTCGATGACGTGCCGGTCGGCAAGGACGAACACGACAATGTCGTCAAGCACTCCTGGGGCGCCAAGCCGGCCTGGAACCATAAGCCGAAAGAGCATTACGAAATCGGCGAAGAGCTCGGCTACATGGATTTCGAACGAGCTGCCAAGCTCTCCGGTTCGCGCTTCACCGTGTTGACCTCGCAGCTCGCCCGCCTGGAACGGGCACTCGGACAGTTCATGCTCGACCTGCATACCAGCGAGCATGGCTATACCGAAGTCAGCTCGCCGTTGATGGTGCGTGACGAGGCGATGTTCGGCACCGGCCAGTTGCCGAAATTTGCCGAGGATTCGTTCAGGACCACGGGTGGCCACTGGCTGATCCCGACCGCCGAAGTGACGCTCACCAACCTTGTTTCCGGCGATATCCTCGACCAGGAGAAGTTGCCGTTGCGCTTCACCGCGCTGACGCCGTCTTTCCGCTCGGAAGCGGGTTCCGCCGGTCGCGATACGCGCGGCATGCTGCGCCAGCATCAGTTCTGGAAATGCGAGCTCGTGTCGATCACCGATGCCGAAAGCTCGATTGCCGAGCATGAGCGCATGACCGCCTGCGCCGAGGAAGTATTGAAGCGTCTCGGCCTGCATTATCGCGTCATGACGCTCTCGACCGGCGACATGGGGTTCGGCGCCCGCAAGACCTACGACCTCGAAGTCTGGCTGCCGGGGCAGGATACCTATCGCGAAATCTCCTCCTGCTCGGTCTGCGGCGATTTCCAGGCCCGACGCATGAATGCGCGTTATCGCGGTAAGGACGACAAGGGCACGAAATTCGTGCACACGCTCAATGGTTCCGGCACCGCGGTTGGCCGCTGCCTGATCGCGGTTCTCGAGAATTATCTGAACGACGACGGCTCGGTGACTGTACCCGACGTACTGCTGCCATATATGGGTGGTCTGAAAAGGATCGAGCGGGCAGCGTAAATAAGCGAGTGGGGCGATGCGGATACTTCTGACCAATGACGACGGCATTCATGCCGAAGGGCTGGCAGCGTTGGAGCGTATCGCCCGCACCATGTCGGACGATGTCTGGATTGTCGCGCCGGAAACGGATCAGAGCGGGCTTGCCCATTCGCTGAGCCTTTCCGAGCCGCTGCGTCTGCGTAAGGTCTCCGACAAGCACTATGCGCTGCGCGGCACGCCGACGGATTGTGTCATCATGGGTATCCGCCAGGTCATGGACATCAAGCCGGACCTGATCCTGTCGGGTGTTAATTCCGGTTCCAACGTTGCCGACGACGTCACTTATTCCGGAACGATCGCCGGCGCGATCGAGGGCACGCTGCAGGGCGTGCGCTCCTTTGCCCTGAGCCAGGCCTATGTGCACGAGAACGGCACACGCGTCGTTCCCTGGGAGGTGGTCGAGGCGCATGCGCCGGCGCTCCTCGGCAAGCTCATCGATATCGACCTGCCGGATGGCACTTTCCTAAATCTGAACTTCCCGAACTGCCGGCCGGACGAAGTCTCCGGCACCGAAGTTACGGCGCAGGGCAATCTCGCCTTCAATCTGCAGGTGGACGAGCGCGCCGATGGCCGTGGCTTTCCCTATTATTGGCTGCGCTTCGGCGAGCGCAGCGGCATCTTTCGCCCCGGCACCGATATCCACGCACTGAAACAAAATCGTATTTCGGTAACTCCTTTGAAACTCGATTTGACGGATTATTCGGTGCAAGACCGCGTGGCGCGGGCGCTTGGGCATGGAGTAGCGGATTGACACCTCGGTTGGTCGAGAAGGAAGGCTTCGCAGCCGTTGTGCTGCGTCTGCGGGCCGAAGGCATACTGGATATCGATCTGATGACGGCCGTCGAGCAGACGCCGCGCCTGCCGTTCGTGCCGCTGCAATTTACCGATGACGCCTATTCTAGCCGGACGATCCCGATCGAGTGCGGGGCCTTCATGGAAGGCATCGATCTCGTGGTTCGCATTCTGCACAGTCTGAAGATCAAGCCGGGCCACCGCGTTCTCGAAATCGGCACCGGCAGCGGCTTCACCGCCGCCGTCATGGCGCGCATTGTCGAGCGGGTGCTGACGGTCGATCGCTACAAGACCCTGACGACGGCCGCGCAGCAGCGCATGGATACGCTCGGCTTGCGCAACGTCATCATCCGTCAAGCGGACGGCAGCGTCGGTCTGCCGGGCGAGGGCACCTTCGATCGCATCGTGGTGACATCGGCCTTTACCGCTATGCCGCGTTTCTACGCCGATCAATTGGTGTCCGGCGGGTCGATGATCGCGCCGCTGATGCTTTCGGACGATGTTTGCCGCATGGTGCGTCTCACCAAGACCGGCAGCCGCTTCGAGCGCGAGGAACTCTTCGACGTTCCGTATCAGCCGATCGTCCCGATGCTCGCCTCTTATCTTTAAGACCAAATTTGGATCGAAATGCCCGGCGCATTCCGCATGCGCGGCGGATTCATTTTCTATGGTTAGCAATTCCTCAAAAAAACACATGTGGTGCCAGTGCTTTAACCGCATGGTAAGATTAACGCGCTTTAATCGACCCATAAACAGTTGCGTCTCAAGTGGGTCGAGTCATGGGTTTCAGTCTTTCGTCAAACTTCGGTAAATCGGCAGGGAAAGTCCTGGTGGCCATTCTCCTGGCGAGCACAGCGACAGCTTGCAGTTCAGACACGACGCGCTTCGGCGGGCTCTTCGCTGGCTCGCCGGATCGGACGACGACAGGTTCCATCAATCGCGGTGGGTCGAGCAACCTGGATGATAGCGCCGTACCGAGGGCAGATGTTGCCCAGGGCGGCGGTCAGCAACAGGATTATTCGCAGCAGAACGCGCCAGCCGCGCGGACTTATCCGAATTCTCCGGCCGGCTACAATCCTTCCTACTCCAGCGCCCGCGTATCGACCGCTCCGGTCGCGATCCAGCGTTCCGATCTGGCGGCCCCGACGGCCTCTGCGGCACCGGCCCGTTCGCGCGGAGTGTCCAATTCCGAAGATCAGGCGCTCGCTCAGCCTCTGCCGGCATCCCGTGGCAGGCAGGCGGCGTCCCGTATGGAGCCGGCTTTGGCTTCGGACACGACGTCGGCTGGTACGCTGAAGGCGCCTTCCACTTCGACGACTTCTTCAGGCTGGACGACGGTCAACGCACCAAGTGTTACCCTGCAGCAGGGCGAAAACATCGATCTCCTGTCACGTCGGTACGGTGTGCCGGCAAAGGAAATCCTGCGCGCCAATGGCTTGAGAAACAGCGCCGGCGCCCAGCCCGGTCAGCAGATCATCATTCCGACCATGAACGGCGCAGGGGGGTCGAGCCCGGCGAAGGTTGCTTCGGAGGCGACCGATCTTTCCAGGGGCGGCAAGATGCCTGGTCCAGCCAAGGCTCCCGAGCAGGACGCCGCCGTGCTGCCGTCCAACGGCCAGTTACGCGGCAAGTCGCAGGCCGGCCTCGCCGATCCGAACAAGCTCGCCGCCGGCAACGGCAAGGGTCCGCTGCCGAAGGGCGACGGCACCTATGTCGTCAAGCCGGGTGACTCGCTCGCCAGGATTGCCCGCAACACCGGCGTCAGTGTCGATGAGTTGAAGCAGGCAAACCGTATGAAGTCGGGTGAGGGCGTCCGCGTCGGACAGGCTCTGAAACTGCCGCATGCCGGTGCCGACCCGATCAGAACCGCCTCCATCGAGCCGCAGAAGTCTGCCGCCAAGTCGCTCGCTGAACAGAAGGAAGTTGCCGAAGCTCCGGTAACCAAGGCGAACGCCAAGGCCGCCGCCGCTGAAACGGCAGCAAAGGCAGCGCCCAAGGCTGCCGCTGACGCCGCACCGGATGCGGCCAAGCCGCAGGCTGTTGCAAGTGCTGCGCCGACGCAGTCCGTCAGCGACGCCGCGACCAAATCCGACGTCTCGGCTGACGCACCGGAAGCAACCGGTATCGGCAAATATCGCTGGCCGGTTCGTGGTGCGGTCATCGCCGGCTACGGCTCCAACGTCAACGGCAGCCGCAACGACGGTATCGACATCTCCGTTCCCGAAGGCACGCCGATCAAAGCTGCCGAAAACGGTGTCGTCATCTATGCAGGCAACGGCCTGAAAGAGCTTGGCAACACGGTTCTCGTCCGCCACGACGACGGCACGGTTACGGTCTACGGCCATGCGGACGCACTCAGCGTTGCTCGCGGCCAGAAGGTCCAGCGCGGTCAGACGCTTGCCACCTCCGGCATGAGCGGCGACGTCAAGCAACCGCAGCTTCACTTCGAAGTCCGCAAGAATTCGGCCCCGGTCAACCCAATGACCTTCCTTGAATAGGTAGTGCGTCTCAAGGAGTCTGCAAAAAGCCCGGTCACCGCCGGGCTTTTTGTCGTTTGAGGCCTTTGGAAAACGCGATCAGTCCCGTTCGAGCACGATCCTCTGCCGTCCGGCGAGGTCCTGGATATATTGCCAGGCCACGCGTCCGGAGCGGGCGCCGCGGGTGGTGGCCCATTCCAGCGCTTCATGGTGCATCTGGGCGCGCTCGAGGCTGAGCTTGAAGTGATCGGCATAGGCATCGATCATCTGCAGATAGTCTTCCTGGCTGCATTTGTGGAAGCCGAGCCAGAGGCCGAAGCGGTCGGAAAGGGAAACCTTTTCCTCGACGGCTTCCGACGGATTGATGGCCGTCGATTGCTCGTTCTCCATCATGTTGCGCGGCAGCAGGTGGCGGCGGTTGGACGTTGCATAGAACAGCACATTGTCCGGCCGTCCTTCCACACCGCCATCGAGCGCCGCCTTGAGCGACTTGTAGGCGGTATCGTCATGGTCGAAGGAGAGGTCGTCGCAGAAGAGAATGATGCGGTGCGGTGCGGTTTTCAGAATATCGAGCAGCGCGGGCAGCGAGGAGATATCCTCGCGGTGGACTTCGATCAGCTTCAGTGAAATCCCGGTGGCGCGGCGCACGTCCTCATGCACGGCCTTGACGAGCGAGGACTTGCCCATGCCGCGCGCGCCCCAGAGCAGGACGTTGTTGGCGGCGAAGCCTTCGGCGAAGCGCAGCGTGTTCTCGTGGAGGATATCGCGCACATGATCGACACCGCGAATAAGGGTAAGCGCCACGCGGTTCGGCCGCGAAACCGGTTGTAAATGTAGCCGGGTAGGCGCCCAGACGAAGCAGTCGGCGGCGCTCCAGTCGTTGACGGCGGGCGGCGGGCCCGCCAGGCGTTCGAGCGCATCGGCAAGACGGCGGACTTCCGCAAGGATCAGGGCGTTTTGATTTTCGATCACCATTTTTCCTCCAGAACGTTAGTCAAGAAAGTTGTAAAATGCACCTCGTTCTGTCGGGTATCATGCTCCTCTTGGGGCTGAAAGGCTAAGAGGCCGGGAAAACGGTACGGTTCGCGGCTGTTTTTGTTGCAATCGCTATGATCGCAACTATATTCCGGCAACCTGACGCGGGCCCCGTTCCCGCAAGGAGTTCAAGGGAGTTTTTGATGTTTGTCACCAACGCATATGCGCAGAGCGCAACAGATTCAGCCGCGAGCGTCTTCGGCGGTTCCGGCTTTGAAATGATCATCCTGTTTGTGCCGCTGATGGTCGTTTGGTATTTCCTCCTCATCCGTCCGCAGCGCGCGCAGGCGAAGAAGCGTGACGAGATCCTGAAGAACATTCGCCGCGGCGATCAGGTCGTCACGGGCGGCGGCATCGTCGGCAAGGTCACCAAGGTTGTCGACGACAAGGAGCTGGAAGTGGAAATCGCTGAAGGCGTGAAAATCCGCGTCGTCCGCAGCGCCATTTCGGAAGTGCGCGTCAAGGGCGAGCCCGTCAAGGCAGACGCCGCATAAGAACTTGATGAGAGGGCCGGCCGGCAAGGCTCGCCCTCCTTGTGCATGGCTTCGAAAATCGGAATCGACTTTCGGACGGGATTGTGCGCAAATTCAAAGTGTTACTGCGTCCTTTGCATGCCGTGGCGCATGCGGGACGCAGTAAGAAAAGACCAAACTCGAGAGAGCGATGCTGCACGTCTCCTGGTGGAAGACCGTCCTGATCTGGTTCGCCGTTCTCTTGAGCGTTCTCTTTGCCGTGCCCAATCTGCTTAACGAGCAGCGGCTTGCTTCCTTCCCGAACTGGTTTGCGCAACGAAAGGTCGAGCTTGGTCTCGATCTCAAGGGCGGCTCGCATATCATGCTCAAGATCGAGCGTGACGATGTCGTCAGAAACCGCTTGGAGACTGTCGTCGGCGACATCAGCGCCAGACTGCGTACCGTCAATATTCCCTATTCCGGTTTGACGGGCACCGGTCAGAAGATCCAGTTGCGCATCAACGACCCCGCCCAGGTGCAGGCAGCCGTCAATGCCTTGAAGCCGATTACCGATGCGGCTTCCGGCAAGCCGGAAGCTACCCTATCGCAGGGCGACAATGGTGCGCTTAGCATTGATATCACCGACGCCGGTATCAAAGACGGTCTGTCCGCCGCTGTGACCCGGTCGCTCAAGGTCATCAGCAATCGCATCGTGCAACTCGATGTCGGCGAACCGCTGATCCGTCGGCAGGGTGCCGACCGTATCGTGATACAGGTGCCGGGTCTTGGCGATCCACAGCGCCTGAAGAACCTCCTGAACCAGCCCGCCGAGCTCAGCTTCCGCCTGGTCGATTCATCGATGCCGGTACAGGATGCCATGAATGGCCGTCCGCCGGCCGGTTCGGAAGTGCTGTTTTCCGAGGATGATCCGCCAGCCGGCTATCTTCTGCAAAAGCAGCCCCTTCTTTCGAATATCGACTTTGCCGATGCCGCGGCGGTGTCGAACACTCAGAACAACGACGGCAATGTCACAGTCAAGCTGACGCCGGAGGCGACCGGCCGCTTTGCGCAAGCAACGGCCGCCAATCTCGGCAAAGTCATCGCCGTCGTGCTTGACGGTCAGGTCCTTTCATCAGCGTCGTTAAAAAACGCGATCACCACCGGTGAGATCAATATTCCCGGCGACTTCACGGCCCAGGGCGCGCAGGATCTGTCCGTCATGCTGAAATCCGGGCCGCTGCCGGCGACGCTGACCACTGTCGAGGAACGGACCATCGAGCCCGGTCTCGGTAACGAGACGATGCGCTCCGGCGTCATGGCCTGCGTCATTGCAGCGATCTTCGTCGCGGCACTGATGATCGGCTTTTATGGACTGCTCGGCGTTGCCGCGACGATCGCGCTCATTATCAACATCGTCATGGTTCTGGCGCTGATGGGAGTATTCGGCATCACGCTGACGTTGCCAGGCATCGCTGCAATCGTGCTGATCATCGGTATGGCTCTTGACGCCAATGTGTTGATCTATGAGCGCGTCCGGGAGGAAGAAAAGAAGACCCATCTTCTCGTCGACGCTCTGCGCCACGGTTTCAACAGGGCGGTATCCACAGTTGCCGATGCCAATTTCACGGTGCTCATCATCGCGGCCATCCTGTTTTATGTCAGCAGCGGTGCAGTGCGCGGCTTCGCCGCGACGCTGATCGTCGGCGTCTTCACCACTTTCTTCACTGCTTGTTTTGTCACGCGATCGCTCGTCAGTGCCTGGATTTCGCATCGCAAACCGCGCGTGCTGCTGGCCGGCGTTCGCAGCGGCATTTTCGATGGCGCCAATATCCGCTTCATGGGCATCCGCCGTTACACATTCACGGTTTCGGCGGCATTATCAGTGGCGACCTTGCTTGCATTTGCAGCAGTCGGCATGCATCTCGGCATCGATTTCACCGGCGGATCGATCATCGAGGTTCGCGCCAAGCAGGGCGTTGCCGACACCGCCGATATTCAAGCGCGCTTGCAGGAGACTATTCCGGGTGACGTTCAGGTCGAACGGCTGGATGACCGGCTAGGGGCCGTGATCCGCGTGCATGCGCAGGAGGGCGGCGAGAATGCCGAACAATCCGCCCTGACCCTCGTTCGCGATGAACTGAGCAAGGACTATGATTTTTCCCGCGTTGAAGTGGTCGGCCCCTCCGTTTCCGGCGAAATCACCAAGACGGCTTCGCTCGCCGTTCTGGCGGCGCTGGCAGCGATCCTTATTTACATCTGGGTGCGGTTCGAATGGCAGTTCGCAGTCGGCGCGATTATCGCGACGCTGCATGACGTGATCCTGACGCTCGGCCTTTTCGTGTTGACCGGCATGGAATTCAACATGACCGGCATTGCAGCGCTCCTGACCATTGTCGGCTATTCGCTGAACGACACGGTCGTGGTCTATGACCGTATGCGGGAGAATCTGAGGCGTTATTCGCAGATGCCATTGCCGATCCTGATCGACGCTTCGATCAATCAGACATTGTCGCGCACGGTTCTGACATCCGCGACGACGTTGTTGGCGCTGCTCGCGCTCTATATATTCGGCGGCGAGGTGATCCGCTCCTTCACCTTCGTCCTGCTCTTCGGCGTCGCGGTCGGCACTTTCTCGTCGATCTATATTGCGGCGCCGGTCCTGATCGTCTTCAAGCTGCGCCCGGATAAATTCCAGGCCGGTGGCGAAAGCAAGGGCCACGCAGGGAGCGACATGCAATCAGAAAAACCAGCGGTGTGACAGAGTGGCAAAAGGTATAGAAATCCGAAGCGCGCATTTTCCCGGCCGCGCGCCGATCGACGCTTACGGCAATGGTGGTTTCCGCTTTGCTGACATGTCGCATCGCGGCTCGCTGCTTTGCCTGCCCTCCGGCATCTATGGTTGGGACATGACGATGGAGGATGCGCTGACTTCAGCGCATTTCCAGAGGGTGCTCGACGAAGCCGCCCAGATCGAAGTGCTTCTGGTCGGCACCGGCACGGAGCTGCGCCCACTGCCGGCGGAATTGAAGACGGCGCTGCGCGCCAGGCAGATTTCCTCCGATCCGATGAGCACGGGGGCTGCTGTGCGTACATTCAATATCATGCTGTCCGAGTCGCGTGCTGTGGCCGCGGCACTGATTGCCGTTTGACGAAAGATCGGGCCAAGCATGACGACAGACGCTGCGCCCCGTAGCAACCAGGATCTTTGCCTGGCGACGCTTCGCGACACCGACCGTGATCGCTATCTCGCCTGCCTTCTGGCACCGGAGGACAAACGCGGCGCTCTTGCGGCGCTCTATGCCTTCAACGCCGAGCTGGCGCGCATTCGCGATCTTGTGCACGAGCCGCTGCCGGGCGAGGTACGCATGCAATATTGGCGCGATCTGCTCGAAGGGCAGGCGCATGGATCGAGCGCGGCCAATCCGGTCGCCGCTGAACTGCTCACGACGATCGACCAATACCGCCTGCCAACGCAGACGCTGATCGACATGATCGATGCGCGCATTTTCGACCTCTACGACGATCCGATGGAGACGCGCGGCACGCTGGAAGGCTATGCCGGCGAGACCGCCTCGGCGCTGATCCAGCTTGCAAGTCTGGTGTTGTCGGCCGAAGACGCCCGTCGTTCCGCCGATGCCGCCGGCCATGCCGGCGTGGCGCAGGCGATTGCCGGGCTGCTGCTGCTTACGCCGCTGCACCGTCGTCGCGGCCAGCTTTATCTGCCGCTGGAAATCCTGACGGCGACCGGTCTCGATCGCGACACATTCCTCACCGGTGAGGACAAGCTGCGGATATCGGCGGCCATCGAAGCTTTCGCCGGCCTTGGGCGGGAGCATCTGGCGAAGGCAAGGGCTGCCGGCAGTATTTCGCCCGCGGTATTTCCAGCCTTCCTGCCGGTAGTCCTGGCCGAGCCTGTGCTGAAGCGCGCTCAAAAGCTGGGCGCCAGGGTGTTCGATCAAGCCTTCCAGCCGCCGCAGTGGCGCCGGCAGATGCGTATGGCGCTTGCTGCCATGACGAAGAAAATCTGAAATCGACCAAGTTCGCGCAAGTCTCGAGGTTTATGGAGATTGCCGAACTGCCGCCCGTATTCCTGGAGGAGCCGCCATGGGCATTATCGTCTGGTGTACACTCTTTGCGATCGTCGTCTTCTTTGCCTTCTTTATAGCGCGCATGACGTCGCAGAATAAGGAAGACGGTTTGCACGATACCGGTCTTGCCATTCTTGAATTCGGGCGCGCCTTTCCGACGGAAGCGATCCGGCAATTGCAGACGACGGCGAATGGCCAGGCGGTGTTCGTGCGCCTGCATGACGACAAGGCCGGCTTCATGCGCAGCCTGCGCAATCACTACAGCGTTCATCTGATAGAACCGGGCAGGGCGCGCGCCAAGGATTCGGGGAGCGGCCGTGGCTTGACGATCGATTTCCTCGACGCCCCGCATCACAATGGCACGTTCGAATTCGCGACCTCGGCGGAGGCCGCCGAAGTGTCGCTTTGGCTGCTTGGAAATTATGTTGCTGGCGAAGATCTCAAACCGTCGACACTGATGCCGACGGCAAAGGCTTGAGAAAACCTCACGCGCTCTCGGCGACCACAGGCGGCTGGAAGACCGGCGCCTGAACGCCCAGCCATGCGGCACAATCTGCGAGTGCCCGCTTGGCGATCAGTTGCCGCTTCATGATCGTCTTATCCTTGCCGCGGAAGCGCTTGACGCCTTCCGGCTTGACGATCGAACCTGGTTCCAGCTCCGGGAACAGCCCGAAATTGATGTTCATCGGCTGGAAGGAGCGCTTGCCGGGCTCTTCGTCGGACACGATATGGCCGCCGGTGATATGGCTGAGCAGCGATCCCAGCGCCGTGGTGGCGGGCGGCACGGACGGTGCCTCGCCCTTGCGCTCGGCGGCAGCGAAACGGCCGGCGAGCAGGCCGATGCTGGCGCTCTCGACATAGCCCTCGCAGCCGGTGATCTGGCCAGCGAAGCGCAGGCCCGGCCGGGACTTCAGTGTTAGCGAGCGATCGAGCAGGGTTGGTGAATTGATATAGGTGTTGCGGTGCAGGCCGCCGAGGCGCGCGAATTCGGCATTCTCAAGGCCCGGGATCAGCCGGAAGATCTCGGCCTGTGCGCCATATTTCAGCTTCGTCTGGAAGCCGACCATGTTGTAGAGCGTGCCGAGCGCATTGTCCTGGCGCAGCTGCACCACCGCATAGGCCTTGACGGTCGGGTTATGGGCGTTGGTCAGGCCCATCGGCTTCATCGGCCCGTGGCGTAGCGTCTCGCGTCCGCGCTCGGCCATGACCTCGATCGGCAAGCAGCCGTCGAAATAGGGCGTGCCTTCCCACTCCTTGAAGCCGACGGCATCGCCGGCGATCAATGCATCGAGGAAGGCATTGTATTGAGCTTGGTCCATCGGGCAGTTGATATAGTCCTTGCCCGTGCCGCCCGGCCCGACCTTATCGTAGCGGGACTGATACCAGCAAATGTCCATGTTGATGCTGTCGCGATAGACGATCGGCGCAATGGCGTCAAAAAAGGCAAGTGCATCCGCGCCGGTTTCGGCCTGGATGGCGCTGGCGAGCCCAGGTGCCGTCAGCGGACCGGTTGCGATGATCGCCTGATCCCATTCTTGCGGCGGCAAGCCCTCTATCTCCTCGCGCACCACGGTGATCAGCGGATGGCTGTCGATCGCTTGCGTGACTGCTGCGGAAAATCCGTCGCGGTCCACCGCCAACGCGCCGCCGGCCGGAACCTGGTGCTTGTCGGCACAGGCCATGATCAATGAACCCGCCAGGCGCATTTCCGCATGGATGACTCCGACCGCATTGCTGGTCGCATCGTCGGAGCGGAAGGAGTTGGAGCAGACGAGTTCCGCGAGATCGTCGGTCTTGTGCGCTTCGGTGCCGCGCACGCCGCGCATTTCATGCAGGATGACCGGTACGCCGGCGCTGGCGATCTGCCAGGCGGCTTCGGAGCCGGCGAGGCCGCCGCCGATTACATGGATGGGAGAAAAGGAGCTGGTCTTTGTCATGGGCGCGTCATTATCACGGGCAGGCCGATGATCCAATTGGTTTACGCAAGGCCCGGAATCAAAAACGGCGCCGAAAGGCGCCGTCTTGAGGCAGTCCGTTCAGTCCGTTGCGATTAACGGAAAGAACGGGAAGCGATGTTGCGGATTTCGTAACGGCTAACGCCGATGTCCGACAGGGTCTGGCTGGAAAGGTTGCCGAGTTCGTTCAGAGTGCGGCGGTAGCTGATCCAGTTCTTAGCAATGCGAATCGGGTTCATGGTCTTGTCCTCAAGTAGTCAGTTGCGAGCGGCGCGATTGCCGCCTCAGCGCTTGAGATACATATATACATAAGGGCGCCGATTTTGCAGTGCGAATAAAAAGCATCTGCTATGCATTTGTGCAATGTGACGCCTAAAAAGCCATCAGCGCCTAAATTTTATCCGACATGCGCGTGGCGAATGGCTTGGAAGGAGCCTGCCAATTGTGCAGGTGCGAATAGCGCGCAAAAAGAACGCCCGTCGCGGTTGTCCGCAACGGGCGTTGTGAGGCTGTCGCTGTTGGGCGAAGCCAGTCCGGCGATTAGCGGCCGGTGGCTTCGCGAGCTACGCGATGGATGTCAGAACGGTCGATGCCGAGGTCGTGCAGTTCGCGGGTGCTCATGCGGCCGAGTTCGGTAACGGTCTGACGATACTTGCGCCAGTTGTTGAAAGAGCGGGTCAGGTTCATCGTAATTCCCTTTCGAGGGTTTGGAGATCGGCGGTTCCGCGAATGGTTCCGGCCTCGATCTAATGGATTTAAATATATTGTTGCGGCGCGAAAACTAAAAGCGCGAATGCTTCATGTCACCTATGCATAAAGTGCAATCCTCAAGGGCGTTCTGCCTAAGATGATGGCTGCTTTATGTGCATATCACGGCGGCGTGACGGCGGCTCTCGGATCGTTTATTCGACCAAATATAAGTACTTACGCCCAGTTGGCGGGCAATTGCCCGGATATTGTCCGCGTCCTGCCATGATCCTTGAGCTCTTTCGAACCATATTGTGTCGAAAAGATCGCTGAGGGCGGGTCGACGAAAATTTCGCGCCTTGCGGCTCTCGTGTCGGCTCGCCTTGCGTCGTCACGATGAAAAATGACTCACGGACGAGAATTGATGATCTTCAGGGAGCTAAACGATTTAATCGGGGTAAAAAATAACGCCCACCGCGGGAGGAGGATGCGGTGGGCGTCATTTGTGGTGATTGACGACTGGGAGGAGGAGTGTCGTCAATCTATCGGAGTGCACTGGGAGGAGGAGTGTGCGGCCCCGAATTCCATATGAGAAAATCATTCCTCAGGCTCTTTCCAGCTTGCGCCGAAGCGGCGCGCCACTGCCCTCCTTTGATGGGATATCAATAGTATGACTTTTGAATTTTGTGCAACGCAATAATTTCATGGGAGGTATGTTGGTTGCGCATGTCTTTGTCGAGCTTTGCGCACCAGCGAACATAATGGCGAATGGAGTCTTAATGCTGCATTAATATGAGACGGTTCGCCGGCAATTTTCAGGAGGCGGGATGCGGGCATGTGGCCTCGATTGCATTCCATTATGGGATAGGACACGTTGAGGTAAGGGAATCGCAGTCGGGAGCGCGCGATGTATCGGGGTAGGCTTGAGCGTGATCTGAAGATCTGGGTCGACAAGGGGCTGGTCGATGCGCCGGCGGCCTCGGCTATCCTGGGCGAATATGACAGCCGGCCCGCAAGCTTCAGCGCCGGTCGCGTGCTGACTGTGATGGCGGCGCTCTTGGTCGGTGCAGCGATTCTGCTCTTCGTCGCCTCGAATTGGGAAGCGATTCCAAGGATCGTCCGCCTGCTCGGGCTCGTCGCGCTGATCTGGGCGTTTTATCTTGGCGCCGCCTATCTGTTTGCCCGTGGCCGCGCGACTATCGCCTCGGCATTGCTGATTCTGGGGACAATGACCTTCGGCGGCGCCATGTCGCTGGTCGGCCAGATGTACAATATATCCGGCGATGTGCTGACGATGATGATCGTCTGGTTCGCAGCCGCCGGTATTGCCGCAGCGCTGTTTCGTTCGTCTGCGCAGGTGGCTCTTGCCGGTTTTCTCGCATGGGGCTTCTGCGGCTTCTATCTCTCGGATCACTCCGATGAGTGGTACGGTGTCATGCCCTGGGTTCCGCCGATCATGGCGGCGATCATCATCGTTCTCGTTCGATATGTCGATGTGCCCCGGGCGCGGCATCTCGCTTATCTCATGCTGGTCGGTTGGTTGACATGGCTTTTCGCGCAGTATGAGGGCCTGCACGCTGCCATCTTGCTGGCCGCTGCGGGCTTGATCGCCTTCCTGGCGGTTAGCCTTCCGGTTTCGCCCTTGGCGCGGATCGCCCGGACGGCAGGCGCGGCACCCGCCTTCTATGCTTTCCTTGTGGGTGCCATCGGACTCCTGGCGATCCACGGAGAGATTTCCGGCGGTTTTTTTGAGAATGACATCTGGGTTCAAAACAAGCTGCCGCTCGTCGTGCTCGCCTTTATAACGTTGGCAAGCGCGATCATCGCGATCATTCTCGGCGGTCGCGACAATGGTGCCCTGCGTTATCTCGCCTATTTCGTCTTTGCCTGCGAGATCCTCTATCTCGCGAATGAAACGGTCGGCTCGATCATCGGCACGTCGGGCTTTTTCCTGATCAGCGGCATGCTGGTTGCGATTGCCGCCTGGCTGGTCATCCGGCTGGAGCGGCGATTTTCCCATGGTGACGGGCAGGGGGACAAGGCATGACGTTGATCGCTGATACGAAAGCCACCGGCGGCAGTTTCGCGCGCCGCATGTGGATCGCCGCTATTATCGTTGCCGCCCTACAGACGGTCGTGCTCGGCTATATGGTTGGCGAACGGGCCTGGGGCTTGAGAAGCGGTGTCGAAGTTTTGCTGAAAACAGCGCCGGTCGATCCGCGCGATCTACTGCGTGGCGACTACGTCACCTTGAACTACGATATCTCCCGGGTTCCCATCTCGACGCTGGTGGACGGCCCGCCGAAGAAGGGCCTGAATGCTCCGATCCTGTCCGTTCGCCTGAAGAAGCAGGACGACGGTTACTGGGGCATTGTCGAATCATCATTTGGAGCGCTCGATCCGAAGCCTGACACGGTCGTCCTCAAAAGCTTGCCTTTCGTCGGTTATGTTTTCGATAGCGAGCCGACCGATCCGTCGCAGGCGATGATCGGGGTTACCTATGGCATTGAGCGCTATTACGTGCCCGAAGGCCAGGGGCGCGATATCGAGAGTGCGCGCAACGAACATCGCGTCGCGATTGCTGCCCGCGTCTCGTCCGATGGTGTTGCCCATATCCGAAGCCTGCTTCTCGACGGCAAACCGCTGTATGAAGAGCCGCTTTATTGACCGGCTTGCACTATAAAACCGAACAACCTTCCCGGACGGTCGTGGAACCGTCATTTTTCCTTTGCGTGGTTTAAAACGGGTGTTATAGAGACGCCGCGCTCCGGAAGGCCCCATGAGCAGGCATTGCCATGCGGTTTTGGGAACGCGGGTATGGTGAAATTGGTAGACACGCCAGATTTAGGTTCTGGTGCCGCAAGGCGTGGGAGTTCAAGTCTCTCTACCCGCACCAAGGCTGCCTTGTGGACGGGGGAGGCTTAACGGCCTGTCTCCTGGCCCGCTGTTGGAAGCGCCATTCTGCCTGGAGCATCCCGTTTTCAAATTGAAAGCGGACAAGATGTTCCGGATTCAAAGAGGTAGAGCGGCCTTTGCGCGTTCGTTCGAACGCGCGGCGCTCTAGCAGAATGATAAGGAATTGCATCCAAGCCACGCTCGGGATTTTCCGGCGTCGTGCTCATCGTAACGAACGGCTGTCTGGGCACGGCCGCCATGAATGAAGGTAGGACAATGCAGGTTATCGAAACGCTCGCTGAAGGGCTGAAGCGCGAAATCAAGGTGGTCATCTCCGCCAAGGACATGGAAGGCCGGATGAACGAGCGCCTGGCCGAGGTCAAGGACAAGGTCCGTATCAACGGCTTCCGTCCGGGCAAGGTGCCGGTTTCGCATCTGAAGAAGGTCTACGGCAAGTCGATCATGGCCGATCTCGTCAACGAGATCGTTCGTGACCAGCCGCCGGCAATCCTGACCGAGCGCGGCGAAAAGTCGGCAACGCAGCCGGAAGTCGCCATGACGGAAGACAAGGACGAAGCTGAAAAGATCCTGGCCGCTGAAGCCGATTTCGAATTCACGCTTTCCTATGAAGTCATCCCGGCGATCGAACTGAAGTCGGTCAAGGGCGTCAAGGTTACCCGCGAAGTCGCCGAGATCGGCGAAGACGAAGTGACCGAGCAGATCTTGAAGATCGCTGAAAGCGCTCGCAGCTACGAAGCCAAGAAGGGCAAGGCCGCCGACGGCGACCGCGTTACCATCGATTACCTCGGCAAGGTCGACGGCGTAGCCTTCGACGGCGGCAAGGACGAAGATTCCCAGCTGGTCATCGGCTCCAACCGCTTCATCCCGGGCTTCGAAGAGCAGCTCGTCGGCGTCAAGGCTGGCGACGAGAAGACCATCACCGTGACGTTCCCGGCTGAATACCCGGCCAAGAACCTCGCCGGCAAGGAAGCCACCTTCGACATTACCGTCAAGGAAGTCGCAGCTCCGGGCGAAGTCGAAATCAACGACGAACTCGCCTCCAAGCTCGGCCTCGAATCGGCTGACCGCCTGAAGGAAATCGTTCGCGGCCAGATCGAAAGCCAGTACGGCTCGGTTACCCGCCAGAAGGTCAAGCGTCAGATCCTCGACCAGCTCGACGAGATGTACCAGTTCGACACCCCGCAGAAGCTGGTCGACGCTGAATTCGCCAGCATCTGGCGCCAGATCCAGACCGATCTTGCCGAATCCGGCAAAACCTTCGAAGACGAAGACACGACGGAAGAAAAGGCTCGCGAAGAGTACCGCAAGCTGGCTGAACGCCGCGTCCGCCTCGGCCTCGTTCTCTCCGAAATCGGCGAAAAGGCGGGCGTCGAAGTCAGCGAAGACGAACTGCAGCGCGCGCTTTACTCGCAGCTCCAGCAGTTCCCGGGCCAGGAAAAGGAAATCCTGGACTTCTTCCGCAACACGCCAGGCGCTTCCGCCAACCTGCGCGCGCCGATCTTCGAAGAAAAGGTCATCGACCACCTGCTGACCGAAGTCGACGTCACCGACAAGACCGTTTCCAAGGAAGCGCTACTGGCTGACGACGAATCCGAAGACAAGCCGGCTGCAAAGAAGGCTGCTCCGAAGAAGAAGGCTGCCAAGGCCGAAGCAACGGAAGCCGCTGCCGAAGGCGAAGAAGCTGCCGCTCCGAAGAAGAAGGCTGCTCCGAAGAAGAAGGCCGCTGAAGACAGCGCCGAGTAATCGGTTCTATTTTGCAATGAAATCAGGCCCTGCCGTTCGCGGCGGGGCCTTTTTTCGTTGGTGTCGGGTGATGGGGATTGCAAAATTCGGAAGCAGATGTCTTGGCAGTGGCGGTAGTGCCAATGGCGGCATTGGGCCAATTGCTGCCGTTCATTCCAGAGTTAATCCAGCCCCGTTCAATCGATACCGAATATGCTCTGAATTCGGAGAGGCTGATACCGCCTCAATAAGATGGCCTATATTTCCATGCAGAACGGCTTGGATCACTGGGCCTATTTCTTCTTCAACGCTCCGAAGGGCTTCTTCATTCATTCGACATTGAAGACGCTCATGCAGAATGAATTCCAATACTTTGTGCCGCAGTTGACTGCCCTGAAGAGCCTCGAGATCGGGCTTCTTGATGTAAAATTCAAAGCTATGTGCCAAAAAGCCTGAATCGACCGGGATCGAGAGAACCAAGCCAATGTCATCCTCAAAGACACTGAGCTCCCATCCTCGGCCAAAGAGTTTTCTACGCAATTTTGCCACCAGCTACCCCGAGCTGCTTTGATAATGCTCTAAAAACGTGATCGTCCGCTTTGGACCGAAGGTGGCCATAGGCGGCATTTGCTTCAAAACTTCGCCGAATTGGGCTTTCGCTCACCGTCTGGACGGGGAGAGGAGACTATTTACGCCCCCTCTCAAAGCTCCGACTTGATATCACCCATACGGTTCCATGCATCCAGGCCGGCGATCTTGTAGGCTTCGGCGAGTGTCGGGTAATTGAAGGTGTTCTCGACGAAATATTCGACCGTGCCTTTGAGGTTCAGGACCGCCTGGCCGATATGGACGAGTTCGGTCGCCCCTTCGCCGACGATGTGGACGCCGAGGAGACGGCGGGTCTTCAGCGAGAAGATCATCTTCAGGAGGCCGGTATCGAGGCCCATGATATGACCGCGCGATGTCTCACGGAAACGGGCGATGCCGCATTCATAGGGGATGTGGCGTTCCTTGACCTCTTCTTCGGAGAGGCCGCAGGTAGAGATTTCCGGCACGGCGTAGATGCCGTAAGGGAAGTATTTCGGCGGTTCCTTGGCGATGGCGCCGACGGCGACGCGGGCGGCGATGCGGCCCTGTTCCATCGAGGTGGACGCAAGGCTCGGGAAGCCGACGACGTCGCCGGCGGCGAAGATATGGGGAACCTTGGTGGCAAAGGTTTCGGGGTTGACGCTGAGACGGCCGCGATTGTCGGCCTCGAGCCCGGCAGCGGCAAGGTTCAGCGTGTCGGTGGCGCCCATGCGGCCGGCGGCAAACAGCACCATGTCGGTGACGATGCGGCGGCCATTGTCGAGTGTCAGCTCCACCTTGCCGTCCTGGCGGACGACCTTCTCGGCCTTCTGCCCCAGCAGCAGCTTCATGTTGCGGTCGCGAAGCTGGTAGATGAAATCCTCGACGATTTCCTTGTCGATGAAGTCGAGCATGGTCGACTTTGGATCGATCAGCGTCACCTGCGTGTCGAGGGCGCTGAAGATGGTCGCATATTCGATGCCGATGACGCCGGCACCGATGACGACCATCGAGCGGGGCAGTGTCTCGATCTCCAGCAGTTCGTCGCTGTCGAGAACGGTCTTGTTGTCGAAGGGCATGTAGTCCGGACGGAAAGGCTTGGTGCCGACCGCAAGCAGGATGCTGGTGCCGGTGACATGAATGACTTCGCCATCGTCCTTGACCACCTGCATGGTCTGGGGATCGATGAAGCTCGCCTTGCCGCGAATGTGCTGGACACGGTTGCGGGCGAACTGATGCTCCAGCACTTCGACTTCATGATCCAGCGTGATCAGCAGGCGGCGGCGCAGGTCCTCGGCGCTGATCTCCTGCTTGACCCGATAGGCGCGGCCATAGAAGCCGCGCTCACGCCAGCCGGAGAGGTTGAGTGCGGTCTCGCGCAGCGTCTTTGAAGGAATAGTGCCGGTGTGAACGGAAACGCCGCCTACACGCTTGCCCTGTTCGATCACAAGCACCTTCTTGCCAAGCTTGGCAGCCTGAATGGCGCCTCTGCGGCCGGCAGGGCCGCTACCCACGACGAGGAGATCGAATTGGTCCATCGGGAAGCCTCGGATGTTTGATTACGGAATCAATGTCGCAATGCAACATGCTGTCCGTCAACCGGTAGCTGCTCAATGTTACAGATTATCTAACGGGAAAGGTCCGATACTCAGGAGTTTGAAAGGCCGAGCCACGGCTCCAGCTTTTCAAACGTCCGATCCATCGCATAGGCACGGGTGAAGGAAAACGGCAGGTGCCCGTAAATGATCGACATCTGGCTCTCCGCGGTCGCTTCGCCGGTCTTGGCAATCGCGGCGAGATAGAGGGCCGAAGCCAGTCCGGTGCGGTCTGAACCCGCCTGGCAGTGGATCAATAACGGCTTGGGCGCATCGCGCATGATCTCGACCAGCTGGGCGGCCTGGGCCTGGGTCAGTTCGTGGGCGGAGGACATGCGGAAATCGATATGATCGATATTCAGTTCCTTGGCCTGGGCGACTTCGCTGTCATACCAGGCGTGGCCGGTATTGTTGCCGCGCAGGTTGATGATGGTCTTGATGCCATATTGCTTCTGCAATTCCGCAATTGTCGATGCTGACGGCTGCGATGAGCGGTAGACCTCGCCCGCGATGACCGGATGAAAGTTCGTCGTCCAGAGCATATGCGCGTAGAAGCCGGTGGCGATCAGCGCGAAGGGGGAGAGTGCGAGAAGCACACCGCGGCCGATACGGCGCAAGCGACGAAAAAGCGGCGATGGGGTCTTCGGCATGTGATCTCCGTGAGCGTCGAACCAGGAACGACAAGGCGCAATCAAAACAACGGCTTCCTTCGGCAGGCCCGCCGATGTAGAAGCATCGTCCTTTTGCCAGATCATCCTGACGCCTACCTGAAAAATGCCGATGGAGATCGTGGAGTGGAGATGGAAGGTGCCGCCGGCAGCCGGCGGTGCCATCTACCTGGAAAAAGATCATTAGAAATAAAATGATATGAATATATTCTAATGTAACTTCTTATGCTGATGAAAGCGATTTAGAACAATCTGAGCGCCTTGAAGCTGACATGGCCGTTCTTGCCGATGATAATATGATCGTGAACGGCGATGCCCAAGGGGCGGGCGGTCTCGACAATCGTCTTCGTCATGTCGATGTCGGCGCGCGAGGGCGTGGGGTCTCCCGAAGGATGGTTGTGGACGAGAATGACGGCGGTGGCCGAGAGTTCGAGCGCCCGTCGGACCACTTCGCGCGGATAGACCGGTGTATGGTCGACCGTGCCCAGGCCCTGTATCTCATCGGCGATCAGGGCGTTGCGCTTGTCGAGAAACAGAATGCGGAATTGCTCGCGCGTCTCGTGCGCCATCGCGGTGTGACAATAATCGATCAGCGCCTTCCAGGAGGAGAGCACCGGTTTGCCCGTCAGCTCGCTCTTCAGCATGCGCTGCGCAACGCTTGCCACCAGCTTCAGATCCAGCGCCACCGCTTCGCCGACGCCGTTCACCTCTTGCAGCAGATTGGTCGACGCACCGAAGACGCCACCGAGCGTGCCGAAGCGCGCAAGCAGCGCCTTGGCGATCGGCTTGGTATCGCGGCGCGGAATGAGCCTGAAGAGCAGCAGCTCGAGGATCTCGTAATCGGCGAGCGCCGTATCGCCGCTGTCGCGATAGCGATTGCGCAGGCGCTCGCGGTGGCCGTGATAATGGGCCTCGGGCGTTACCGGCGTGCTCGGCGGCTTCGCCGGTTTGTTGCGTTGGGTGGGCTTGGCGGCCTGAGGGGCAAAGAACAGCCGCTCGTCGAAAAGCGACGCATCCTCAAGCCCATCCGTCACCCCGCCGCCATCGAAGGGCATGTCACCATGTCCGGAGGAAGGAGCGAGGCGTTTCGCCATGAATTATGCCTGCAGCGGCGGCAGGCCGGGACGGTCGAGACCACCGGGCGACAGGGTGAAGATCTCGCAGCCGGTGGCCGTGATGCCGATGGTGTGTTCGTATTGCGCTGAGAGCGAGCGGTCACGGGTGACGGCGGTCCAACCGTCGCCAAGCACCTTCACATGCGGCCGGCCGAGATTGATCATCGGCTCGATGGTGAAGATCATGCCTTCGCGCATTTCCGGGCCTTCGCTGGCGCGGCCGTAATGCAGAATGTTCGGAGAATCGTGGAAGAGGCTGCCGACGCCGTGGCCGCAGAAGTCGCGAACGACAGAGCAGCGCTCCGCTTCGGCAAAGGTCTGGATCGCCTCGCCGATGGCGCCGGTCCGGGCGCCGGGACGTACGGCCGCGATGCCGCGCATCAGCGATTCGTAGGTGACTTCCAGCAGCCGCTCCGCCGAACGCTTGATTTCGCCGACCGGATACATGCGGCTGGAATCGCCATGCCAACCATCGAGCACATAGGTCACGTCGATGTTAACGATATCGCCGTCGCGCAGCGGCTTGTCGTTGGGGATACCGTGGCAAACGACGTGGTTGATCGAGGTGCAGGATGATTTCGTATAACCGCGATAATTCAGCGTCGCCGGATAGGCGCCGTGATCCATGCCGAATTCAAAAACGAAGCGATCGATAACATCGGTCGGCACGCCGGGCGCGACGATCGCGGCGAGTTCGTCGAGGCAGCGGGCGGTGAGCTGGCACGCCTTGCGCATCCCCGCGAAGGCATCCGGGCCGTAGAGGCGGATTGCGCCCGTATTCTTCGCCGGCGCGGTCGCCGCCTCAATGTAGTTCACCATGATCAGCCTTCAGCAGAAATTTTATACTTGGTATTTAATGCAGCTATGCCGGGTTCGTCTATCGGGATCAACCCTGCGGGCGTTATTTCCGTGGGCGAAACCCTGCATTTCAGCGCGTAGACTTCGACACCGCGCTTCAAGGCCCGTTGGAACGCTGTGGCGTAGACCACATCGAGATCGCCACAGACCCGAAAGCGGTCGCAATCGTGCCGTTGGATCACGAACAGCATGACGGCGCGGTGCCCCGCATCCGCCATATCGCCCAGTTCTTCGAGGTGCTTGGCGCCACGCGCCGTGACCGTATCGGGAAACTCGGCAAGACCCGGCTCGCGCATGAAATGCACATTCTTGACTTCGACATAGGTGGTTGTCCTGAGCGGGTCGGTCAAGAGCAGGTCGATGCGGGAGTTGCGGCCGTAATTCTGTTCGCGCCGAACCGTCGTATAGTCGCCGAGATCGGAGATTTGGCCAAGCGCGATGGCTTCCGCCGCCGTTCGGTTCGGCATCGCGGTGTTGACCCCGACCGTGGTACCGTCGGCTTCGATCAATTCGAAGACATGGCGATATTTCCGCTTCGCACCCTCGTGCTCCGACAGCCAGATGCGGGACCCAGGCGTCGTCAGGCCCTGCATCGAGCCGGTATTCGGGCAGGAACCGGTGATGATCTCACCGCTCTCCAGCTCAGCGTCGAAGAGAAAGCGCTTGTAGCGGGCGATCAGCCGCGCGGGAACGAGGGGCGGGTTGAAGAGCATGGGTACTGCCGGTCAGGCGCGCTCCATCACGAAGCTGCCGGGTGCTTCCTCGAGAGCATTGAGGGCAGCACCACCTGGCTTACGGGCCTCGGCCATGCGGCTGTCCTGCTTGAGGATCCAGGCATGCCAGTGCGGCCACCAGGAACCGGGCGTTTCGCTGGCTTCGGTCAGCCATTGATCATATTCGCCCTTGATGGGGCCACCGGTCCAGAACTGATATTTGTGCTTGTCCGGAGGGTTGACGACGCCGGCAATATGGCCGGAGCCCGTCACGACGAATTCCACCGGCCCGCCGAAGAATCCGCTGCCGACGAAGACGGATTTGGCCGGCGCGATATGATCCTCGCGCGTCGCCAGATTATAGACGGGGATCTTGACGTCCTTCAGCGACAGCTTCTTGCCGTCGAGGACCATTTTGCCCTGGCTGAGCGCATTGTCGAGATAGCAATTGCGTAGATAAAACGAATGGTTGGCGGCAGCCATTCGTGTGGAATCCGCGTTCCAGAACAGGAGATCGAAGGGCAGGGGATCCAGGCCCTTCAGATAGCTGTTGACGAAATAGGGCCAGATCAGCTCCGAGGCGCGCAGCATGTTGAAGGCGGCGGCCATCTTTGAGCCTTCGAGGTAGCCGATCGCGTTCATCTGCTCTTCCAGCGCCTCGATCTGCTCCTCGTCGACGAAGATCTTAAGGTCGCCGGCAAAGGTGAAATCGACCTGAGTCGTCAGGAAGGTCACCGTGCGGATACGCTTGTTCTTTTCCTTGGCGTGCAAGGCGAGCGTGGCAGCGAGCAGCGTGCCGCCGACGCAATATCCCACAGCATTGACTTCCGTCTCCCCGGTCGCCTTCTCGATCGTCTCCAGCGCGAAATCGATGCCCTCGCGTGCATAGGACGTCCAGTCCTTGGCCGCGTGACGGCGATCCGGGTTCACCCAGGAGATGACGAAGACGGTGTGCCCCTGTTCGACACACCATTTGATGAAGGATTTCTGCGGGTTGAGATCGAGAATATAGAATTTGTTGATCCAGGGCGGGCAGATCAACAGGGGCCGTTTCAGCACCTTATCCGTTGCCGCATCATATTGGATGACCTGGCAGACATCGCTTTGCGCGATCACCTTGCCCGGCGTCAGCGCCATGTCCCGTCCGACGACGAATTTCGTCATGTCGGTTTGGCGCACGCGCAGTTCGCCTTGCCCGGCGCTGATGTCCTCGGCAAACATCTTCATGCCGCGCACCAGGTTTTCCGCATTGGAGGCGACCGTTTCGCGGTAGAGCTGTGGATTGGTGGCAATGAAATTAGCCGGCGACAGCGCCGCAGTGATCTGCTTGGTGTAGAAAGCAGCCTTGTGACGCGTATGCTCGTCCAGCCCCTCGGCGTCGGTGACCAGCTTCTCCGCCCAGCCCGCAGTCAACAGATAAGTCTGGCGCAGAAAATCGAAGAAGGGGTTCTTCTGCCAGTCCTCATCGGCAAAACGCTTGTCCTTGATCGGCTCGGCTTCAGCCACGGCGGGCGAATCGCTGCTGAGGCGCTGCATGGTTTTCGTCCACAGGCCGAAATAGCCAGACAGCAGATAGGTTTGCGCCTCCAGCGTCCGGCGCGGATCGGAAAGCCAGTATTCGCCGATCTTGGAGAGCGTCTTAACCATATCGGTGACCGGGTCGGCGACGGTGTCGACCTTTTCGCCGCGTTCTCGCGGCGCAAGCCAAGCGGAAGCGGCCTTGCCGAGGTTTTCAAGCGCGCGGGCAAAGTTCACGGCCATCGCCTCAGGATCCCTGACGATATAGGGTTCGACCGATTTCGGATCGAAACCGGGAAAGGCGCCGTTGCCTTCACTTTTGTCCCGCTTGCTGTCGGTCACGCATCATCCTCCCGGCGGCAAATCTCTTTTGTTTTCCATTTGTACATCTTGCGGGAAAAGGAATACAAGTCGAATGAAACGCAACCCTGCTCTTGCTTTGCCGCTGCGACAAATTTAACAGTCGCATCCCACAGCAAGGGAATAGGGCAGGACGACAATATGGGCGGCGGCATGGTGGCAAGACTAAACCGGTATTCCGTACTTAGCGGTGCTTTCTTCGGCATTCTCGCGCTGGCGCTCGCCGGTTGCTCGACCCCTGAGGAAAAGGCCGCCTTTGCCAAGCGCAAGCAGGCGCCGCAGGCCGTGGTGGTCAGGTCCGTCGATGGCAAGCCCGTCGACGAGGGCAGCACGCAGCAGCATTACAAGGACGGCTATCCCTCCTTCAACGCTCCGCCGACTGCGGCGAATGTCCAGATCAACGACCAGCAGGCATCCGATATCGGCAAGCAGCTGACGTCGCTCGGCGCACAGCGCAAGGCCGGCACGATTTCGGAAGCCGAATACCAGAAGCGCGTTGCCGACATGCGCAAGCTTGCCGCCGAGCACGGCCAGGATACGCTGTCGGAAATTCAGCAAGGGGGCGCACAGCCCGGTCAGACGCAGAATTAGCCTTGCGTTTCAAGCAATTTGGACGCAAAGCGTTCGGATAGGCCGAATTTCGATGTTTCTTCCTGGTTGAGAACGCTTTGCGTCCCCAGCCGCCCAAGATTCACCGTATCCTTCGTGTCAGCTTGAGTGCGGTGCCGCGATTCCGGAGTTCGTATCGCGGGTCACCGGGAGATCGACGAACTTCATTGCGGTTGCAAGGGCCGCTGTCCCATGGGGAAATAAATGGAAGAGTTTCATAAAGTCCGGCGTTTGCCGCCTTACGTCTTCGAACAGGTCAACCGTTTGAAGGCCAGCGCGCGAGCGGGCGGGGCCGACATCATCGACCTCGGCATGGGCAATCCGGACCTTCCGACCCCCAAGGCTATCGTCGACAAGCTGTGCGAAGTGGTCCAGGACCCGCGCACGCATCGCTATTCCTCCTCCAAGGGCATTCCCGGTCTGCGCCGCGCGCAGGCCGCCTATTATGCCCGCCGTTTCGGCGTGAAGCTCAATCCGGATACGCAGGTGGTCGCCACCCTCGGCTCCAAGGAAGGCTTCGCCAATATGGCGCAGGCGATCACGGCGCCCGGCGATGTCATCCTCTGCCCGAACCCGACCTATCCGATCCACGCCTTCGGCTTCCTTATGGCGGGCGGCGTCATTCGTTCCATGCAGGTTGAGCCGGACGACAGCTTCTTCCCGCCGCTCGAGCGCGCCGTGCGCCACTCGATTCCGAAGCCGCTGGCGCTGATCATCAACTATCCTTCCAACCCGACGGCCTATGTCGCGACGCTCGATTTCTACAAGGAAGTCGTTGCCTTCGCCAAGAAGCACGACATCATCGTGCTGTCGGATCTCGCCTATTCGGAAATCTATTTCGACGACACCCCGCCGCCGTCGGTTCTTGAAGTGCCGGGCGCTATGGACGTCACCGTCGAGTTCACCTCAATGTCGAAGACTTTCTCTATGCCCGGCTGGCGCATGGGCTTCGCCGTTGGCAATGAGCGCCTGATCGCCGCCTTGACGCGCGTGAAGTCCTACCTCGATTACGGCGCCTTCACGCCGATCCAGGTGGCGGCAACCCATGCGCTGAACGGTGACGGTTCCGACATCGCGGAAGTGCGCAGCATCTACAAGCGTCGTCGCGACGTGCTGGTCGACAGCTTCGGCAAGGCTGGCTTCGAGGTGCCGCCGCCGGCCGCGACCATGTTCGCCTGGGCCAAGATCCCTGAGAAATTCCGCCATCTCGGCTCGCTGGAATTCTCCAAGCTGCTGGTCGAAAAGGCCGATATTGCAGTGGCTCCGGGCATCGGCTTCGGCGAAATGGGCGACGATTACGTTCGTATCGCGCTCGTTGAGAACGAGCATCGCATCCGTCAGGCGGCGCGCAATCTGAAGCGCTTCCTCTCGACTGCGGATGAGACCATGCATAATGTGGTTTCGCTGAACGCTCATCGTTCTTAATTTTTTTTCGCGGCAGCCGTTCCCGCGGCTGCCGTGCCCCAAGATATTGATCAGGAACTATCCATGGCAGATGCCCTCAAAATCGGCGTTGCGGGCTTGGGCACCGTTGGTGCCTCGCTCGTTCGTATCATTCAGAGCCGCGCCAACGAGCTTGCCGTCACCTGCGGCCGCCCGATCAAGATCGTCGCCGTCACGGCGCGCGATCGCACCAAGGATCGCGGCATCGACCTCACCGATATCGAATGGTTCGGTGGCCCGGTTGATCTGGCGCAGAAGGCCGATATCGATGTGTTCGTTGAGCTGATTGGCGGCTCCGAAGGGGCGGCCAACGCTGCCGTGCGCGCGGCACTTGCGCGTGGCCTGCATGTGGTCACCGCCAACAAGGCGCTGCTCGCCTATCACGGCGTCGAGCTTGCCGAGATTGCCGAGGAGAAGGGCGCGCTGCTCAACTTCGAAGCGGCGGTTGCCGGCGGCATTCCCGTCATCAAGGCGCTGCGGGAATCCCTGACCGGCAACACGATTTCGCGCGTCTACGGCATCATGAACGGCACCTGCAACTACATCCTGACCCGGATGGAGAAGGAGGGCCTGCCCTTTGCCGATTGCCTGAAGGAAGCCCAGCGTCTCGGCTATGCCGAAGCCGATCCGGCCTTCGACATCGAGGGCAACGATACGGCGCACAAGCTCGCCATCCTGACGACGCTGGCCTTTGGCAACCGCATCGCGGCCGACGATATCTATCTCGAGGGGATCACCAATATCTCCATCGAGGATATTCGTGCCGCGGCCGACCTCGGCTACCGCATCAAGCTGCTCGGCGTCGCCCAGCGCACCGAAACCGGCATTGAACAGCGCGTGCATCCGACGATGGTGCCGCTCGATTCGGTCATCGCCCAGGTCGATGGAGTCACCAATGCCGTGGCGATCGAATCCGACATCCTCGGCGAACTGCTGATGGTCGGCCCAGGCGCCGGCGGCAATGCGACAGCTTCCTCCGTGCTCGGTGATATCGCCGATATCGCCAAGAGCCAGCCGGGTGCGCAGCGCGTGCCGGTGCTCGGCCACCCTGCCAAGGCGCTGGAGCCCTATCGCAAGGCGCAGATGCAGAGCCATGAGGGCGGCTATTTCATCCGCCTGACCGTTCTTGACCGTACCGGCGTTTTTGCCAGCGTCGCGACCCGCATGGCGGAAAACAACATTTCGCTGGAATCGATCGTGCAGCGCTCGACACAGCACCTGTCGCCGTCCCATCACCAGACGATCATCCTCGTCACCCATGCGACGATGGAGGATTCGGTGCGCAAGGCGGTCGCCGCGATCAAGAACGAGGGCTATCTCGTCGGCGAGCCGCAGGTCATCCGCATCGAGCGGCCAAAGGAATAATCAGACACGCGGCCAGTTCCGGTAAAGCGGAGCGGGACCGCTCAATTCTGGGAGACATGGTGGAACAACCGGCAGATCCTGTGCAGCGGGCATTTCTGGGCGTCGAACGCTCCGTTTCCGGCAATCGCTGGGTCTCCCGGCTCGACCAGGCCGGCCAGAACCGGGCGCTGGCCATGGCCCAGACCCACGGTCTACCGGATCTGATCGCCCGCGTCCTTGCCGGCCGCGGCGTCGGCGTCGATGAGGCCATGGCGTTTCTCGATCCGACCATCCGCAGCCTGATGCCGGATCCCTATCTGCTGACCGACTGCGAAAAAGCAGCCGGGCGCCTGCTGCGCGCAGTCAAGACTGGAGAGACCGTCGCGATCTTCGGCGACTACGACGTCGACGGTGCCGCGTCTTCCGCGCTGCTCTACCGCTTTCTCACCCATTTCGGCGTGCCGGCCAGCATCTATATTCCCGACCGCATCTTCGAAGGCTACGGCCCCAACCCTGCCGCCATCAATCAGCTCATCGACAACGGCGCGACGCTGATCGTCACCGTCGACTGCGGCTCCACCAGCTTTGAATCGCTGGGGGCGGCAAAGGCCCGAAATATCGGCGTCGTCGTCATCGACCACCATCAGGTCGCGCACGAGCTGCCGCACTGCCATGCGCTGGTCAATCCGAATCGCGAGGACGATCTGTCGGGGCAGGGGCATCTCTGCGCTGCAGGCGTCGTCTTCCTCGTTCTGGTCGCGGCCTTGCGGCAGCTGCGCGAGGCGGGCGATGCTCGTGTCCGTTCCATTGATCTGCTTGCCTGGCTCGATATCGTCGCCTTGGCGACGGTCTGTGATGTCGTGCCGCTGAAGGGGCTCAACCGCGCTTATGTCGTCAAGGGCCTGATCGCCGCGCGCCATCAGGGCAATCCAGGCCTTGCGGCGCTGTTCCGCAAGGCGGGGCTCGGCGGGCCGGTATCGCCCTATCATTTCGGCTTCTTGATCGGCCCGCGCATCAATGCCGGCGGCCGAATCGGCGATGCAGCACTCGGCGCGCGCCTGCTGACGCTCGAGGATACCAACGAAGCTGAGATCATCGCCGAGAAGTTGGACGAGCTGAACCGCGAGCGCCAGGCCATGGAAGCCGCCATGCTGCAGGAGGCGGAAGCTGAGGCGCTGGCGGAATACGGCAATGGTGATGGCGCTTCCGTCATCGTCACCGCACGGGAAAATTGGCATCCGGGTATCGTCGGCCTGATCGCATCGCGGCTGAAGGACAAGTTCCGCCGCCCGGCCTTCGCGATCGCCTTCGATCCCAACGGCAAGGGCACGGGTTCCGGACGCTCCATCAATGGCTTCGACATGGGCCGCATGGTGCGTGCCGCCGTCGATGCTGGTCTGCTGGTCAAAGGTGGCGGCCACGCCATGGCGGCGGGCCTGACGGTGGAGCGCGGCAATCTCGGGAAACTGCGCGCCTTCTTCACCGAGAAGGCCGAGAGGCAAGTACCAGGCCTCGTCGCCAACGAAACGCTGAAGATCGACGGCGCGCTCGGCGCCAGCGGCGCGACCGTGGATCTGATCGACCAGCTCGAAACTGCCGGCCCCTATGGCTCCGGCCATCCGCAGCCGATCTTCGCCCTGCCGAGCCACCGCCTGCGCGATTCGCGCCTGGTCGGCCAGTCCCACATCAAGATCACGCTGGAAGCACAGGACGGCGGCCGCCTCGACGGCATCGCCTTCCGCGCCGCCGAGACGCCGCTCGGCGAACTTCTGATGTCGTCCCGCGGATCGCAGATCCACGTCGCCGGCACGCTCGGCGCCGACCACTGGCAGGGCAACCGCCGCGTTCAGCTGCGTGTCACGGACGCGGCAAAGGCACCTTGAGCGCAAAGCGGTATCGCCGCGATAGCGATGCGAATTCAATGATTTCAGGGGAAAGACAGTGGCACGCCCTAGGGGAGTCGAACCCCTCTTTACAGAATGAAAATCTGTCGTCCTAACCGATAGACGAAGGGCGCGTGCTGTGGCGCCCTTATAGTCAGCACCTTTTGATCCCGCAAGCGGAAAATCGAGAAAAATCCACGGCTAGAGGCAGATTTTTCGATGCGATTGTGGAAAAGTTCGAGGCAGTTCCGTTTGGTACGCCCTAGGGGAAGTCGAACCCCTCTTTACAGAATGAGAATCTGTTGTCCTAGCGGATAGACGAAGGGCGCGTGATGCGCTCATGGCTTGAGCGAAGAGGCGGAACAATTGATGACTACGCCTTTCCCAGTCGAGTCGATCATCTCAGCACTCGCCAGTATGCCCGATTGGTCGATGAGTGGGTGACTGCAATCGGGCTAAGACGCGAAGACTACGGCACACACTCGCTTCGACGCACGAAGGCCGCGATGATCTACAAAGCGACGGGCAATCTTCGTGCGGTCCAGATCCTGCTCGGACATACCAAGATCGAGAACACGGTCAGGTACCTTGGTGTGGACATCGAGGATGCGCTGGAACTAGCGGAGCATGTAGAGATTTGACCGAGTGCGACCCCGCGACCGCACCTATCGGGGAAAAGGTTTCCAGTTTTAGCAGTTCGATCTAGCAGCTATGCGCCCTCATGGCTGCCACTAAGCGGGACGCGTGTGTCACCCAAAGCGGTCACTTGCCAGGCGATCGGTTCCACGCCTCGCCATGGATCCCGTCCTATCTCGATTGTTAATATCAGCGTCGATGCCCAGCAGATCATAGACTCTCACATGACTGCAATGACTTAACAAAATGCCCTTGAAATTCCCTATGTTTTCCCATCGTGCGCAACGTTGGATGCCACCTTTGTGTGATCAGGAGAAGCTCTCCAACACCGCAAGGAAGGTATGCCGATCGCCTTGCCCTTCAGTCAGCCGCACGCGGCCCTCGATATCAACCAAGTGGTGATCCATCAGTTGCTGCGCCTTCGCGTGGCCCCGTGAGCTACGTCTCTGCATGGCTTCGACATGCTGGGCTTGCCAACGACCGGCTTTTCCGGCTTTACACAAGTGTCCTCCTGTTGGACCTCATGGGAGAGCACGGCAACGTTTTCAACGGCAACGAGACGCCATCGGCCCCAGCAGTTCGGGCAACCATGCTGCTCGCACTCGAATACAATCTCGATTTGGCTTGCAGAGTTCAGCCGTGATGACGTCAACTTGCAGTCCACGAGGCGTCTCGCGGTGCATCAAACGTTCTTTACATCACCTGAGCGAGATTTATACAATTTTGACGAATGCGGAAGCAGCTATGAGCGATACCCTGGATTACACCGATGTCGGGTTACTCCTCCACGTATTTACTGATGGCTCGTTCGATCCCGTGTCCAAAACTGGTGGCTGGGCATTTGCGGTTTTTCGCGGATCCGCTCAGGTCTTTGCGGCGTTTGGAGGCGAGGCGCGAACGGCAAACAATGCAATGGAGCTTCTGGCGATCTTGCAGGCGTGTGAGTGGCTTGCCGATAATTCGGCGGGGGAGGAGGCAGTCATTCACACCGACTCCGCATATGCCGTGAACGGCTGCGTTCGATGGCGGCACATCTGGCGTTCAAACAAATGGCGAAAGCGGACGCCGAACGGGCAGGGTCGCAGTCGATCTGTCGCAGATGCTGCATACTGGCGAGCGATTGACGTATTACTCAATCAGAACCCGACTATCAAAGTTAAGTGGTGCAAGGGTCACGTCGGTGTTGAGGGCAACGAAGTAGCGGATGGATTGGCTCAGCGTGGGCGGTTGATCGGTGAATGAAGAGCGCCATCTGGGTACGGCACAGGATGCAATCATAACGCTCCTGATTTTGCGTCGGTGCTTTGATCAAGTGCAAAAGTCTGACAAAATTCGAGATAACCGCCCAAAGGAGAGCTTATGACAACACTGGATGCAATTCTCCGATCCGGCAGGGTCGAATCTTTCGGGAAAGCAACCTCAGCAGCTCTGGAACGCTTGGTGAATGAACACGGCGTATATCTTTCACAGGACTACATACACTTTCTGACCCGCTGCAACGGTTTGCGCACGACGTTCGACTTCGATGAGGTAAAGCGGGTTGGCCTGAGTATGGCCTTGGCGGACATCAATACCTTCTATGGCGTCGAAAATGGGCGCGACTACGCTGATCTTCTGACCATTATTCCGAAGATGGATGCATCCGGAAGAGAATTGCTCGGCTTCGCGCCGCCCATCGCCGTCGGAGGCGACTTTTGTACCTTTGTAGAAATCACGGAGGGTTCACGGGTTGGCGAGATCATGTACATGGACGGCGAGATGTATTGGGGCTATTTCGAAGAGGCCGATACCGATTGGACCAATACGCCCGATGCGCTGATTAGCACGTTCATCGAGCATGGCTTCTTCATGCCGATTGCTCCCTCGTTCAACGCTTTGCTGGAGATGTATGGCAAACTGGTCTGATGGCAGTTGCCGTCCGCCGCCGCCAAGACGTTCGGCCGCCCTTGGCCCTAAGCGGACCAAATGGGCGGCGCTTCTCTAATCGGCGGGCGCTTACGGTCCGCTGGTTTCGTTATTTCTTCTTCTCTTGATCGCGATGCCACTTGATGGCGAAGAACATCCCCGTGCCTAACACGAGAAGCTTGAGCGGAAAGAAGACTATAGGGAACCAATCCCACATTTCGGATATTTCCAGGCTATTAATTGACACTATCTATCGTGAGGGAGCACTACCTCAAAACTGCTGCATACAACATCAGCCATGTTGACGCAGATGAGATCATAACATTCCCATCACACGGCATGAGTGGGCTTGCCCCATGTTTCCGGACAGGTTGTTTAACCTAGCAAGCTGGTGACCGCTTCTGGCGCGAAGCAGTCGTGACGTGTGAAACGCGGGGGGCAGGCCAGGCCGCTCGTCGGCTTGTGGTGTCCCACCTCCTACAGCGAATGCGGCGTTCACGCCATCGTCACTCATTGACGTGGACATGCTTAACCACAATAAGGTCAAGCCGAAAAATGTGGTAAGCGCCACCGAAACAACAACAGGAGTGTAATAGTGAGCGAGCCGACCGTAGCAGATGCAATCAACCGCATTTATGAATCGCTCCAGGCGGACAATGCCGACATCGACTTATATATCACGAATCTCAAGGCAGCCTTGACGCGGGCAGGTTTGAAGGAAGCCGTATTCGACCCGGCTAGGCTCGCGCATAACAATCGTTCTGGCAGGAAGCTACTGCAGGCTTACTTTCGGCAGCGTGGCGTGACGGTGAAATTCAACGCCTCGTGACGCCTCCCATTACGGTTCTTCGCCCGTGCTGCGCGAAGTCTATCCACCACGGCACAAGTATCCACTCATTGTTGAACGAAATCCGTTCAATCGGGTTTGGACATCAACAGAGCAGTTTGAAAAACCTATCGCTCACCAAGTGAAACGAGGACCGAAAGAGCCATAGGAACCCGGTGCCGACCCGCTTGGATCTAGCTGATTATCGCGTTCGACTCTCTCAGACCATCGCCGACGCTCGGCCGCTTTTTCTTTGGCGTTGGCGGAATCTGCCGATTTGCTCGCGGTTGCGGGACCAGATTGACCGCGAGTTCCGCCGACCGTCGAGCAGGAAACAAAGAAAACAGCGGGAAAAATAATCAGAATGCTTAAGGCAACCGCCCTCGTAAGCCCGTAGTAGATCGGTTGCATAGACATCTCTAATGCTCTCTTTGATCATCTGTAATAGAGTAGAGATGTTATTCGATTTCTCATCGAGTGGAAACTAGAGGGTATTCGGATTTCCGAGTGATGGACAGTCACCGGTGCTCTGGCCCCACGTTGTCCTCGCCGCCCTAATCTATGGTCGCCTTTCCATGACAGGCCAGTTACTTGTAGATCACCGCCATGTTTTCCACGCCCTCGTTCAATACGGAAATCCCCAGGGAGTTTGAGGGCGCTGGATCGCCGGACGTGAGGCGGCTTCTATATCGGCTTCTCGAAGCGCAGCGCTGACCTGAGAAAAATCTTTGGAATCGAAACTAACAGCGGATGCAACGCATTCACGCTTACGTGAATTCTTCTTAAGGTTGAAGTCTTCATTTGAAAATAAATTTTGATTCAGAGTCTTTGATTTCGCCTTAGTATAAGACGATAACTGTCTATTATTGTAAACTATTTTCGAAAATTTCTACAGGTCAACGGCAGCAAAAAGCATTCTAATATATCCGTATACTAAACAGCTTAAAATTGTGCGAAGGTAAGCGCGCTGATCGGTTCCTTTCCGTGCCGACGAACCGACAAGATGCAGCATAGAACACGGTGCGTCGCTCAAGCGTAGCGCGTCCTGGTCGAAATACAGTGGAATTTGACCGGGCTGCTTTGGTGGCTGCTTACTGTATGAGGGTAACCGCCGATGCCCGACGCCAGGGGACCGCATCATTGTGCAAGTCGAGGCGATCATTGACCGCTCGGAGTTTAATGAGGTCCAGGCCTGCTGAAATCTCGAGCGCCAGCAAACACGCCGCCGCGCATCGTCAACGGGCCTATATTTCTAACCGAACTGACGCGATGCAACAGATGCGGCGGCGCTATGACTATTCGCACAGGTACTTCGCACACCGGCAAAGTGCATCGCTACTACTGTTGCGTCTTGTTTATGAAAAAAAGGACCTGTTGCTTGTGGGCGTCAAAAAATACCGATGGACAGCCTTGATGAATTGGTGACCGACTACTTGACCCAGCGCCTGTTTACCGGCGAGCGTTTGCAGAAAATTATTGCTGAGGTGTCGAGTAAGAGGGCAATCAAAGCGAAGGAGGTTGACGTTAGAGCGAGCGGATTGCTCAAACAGGTAACCGAATACGAGGGGCATCTTAAACGATTGTACGACTCGATCGAGCGGGGGTGGCGCAGCTATTAGGATCGTTGGAAAAAAGCACAATCGAGAGGGTCATAAGCAGCCCAAAAAGACCAGCCTCTCCGGTTCATAGTTTTGAACCTAAGTGGTACGCCCTAGGGGAGTCGAACCCCTCTTTACAGAATGAGAATCTGTTGTCCTAACCGATAGACGAAGGGCGCATGATGCGCTCGTTCGCATATAGGAATAGCGCAAAGCCGTCGCAAGCGGAACAAGCATTCTTGTGAAGAGGAGAGAGCAACAGTGGCACGCCCTAGGGGAGTCGAACCCCTCTTTACAGAATGAAAATCTGTCGTCCTAACCGATAGACGAAGGGCGCGTGCTGTTGTGTGGCGCGCTTATAGCGGGGTGATTTCATTCCCGCAAGCGCCTATTTCGCTTTTTCTTCGAAAAAATGACAGGTGCATGAAGCGACAGCGAAATTTGAATAAGCCTGCCTTAACAGGACGTTGTGGAGATCTGCGGAGGGGCGGCTCAAAGCCCCGATGCGCCTTGCGTTGGCGTGATCAGCGACTTGGCGCCCGGGCCTTGGCCCTTCGACGCGGCGATATGCGCGAGCATCAGCGCTTCCTTGCTGTCGATCGTGTGGGCCGAAGAGCCGGGGGCGGGCATGATTTTCGAGGGGGTGGCGTCCGCTGTCGGCTTCATCGGGCTTGTCGATGGGGGAGCGGCATTGCGGATAACGGGTGGGGGAAGCACGGATTCGGAGGTCCGGCCTACCGGCATGCCACCATCATTCTGCGGCGGTGCGACATTCTGTGCGGCACCCGGCGGCAAGGTATAGACGCTGCGCATGAATGGCGTGATTCCCTGCTGCGCGGCGTCCGGCTGCGACTTAGCGAGTGTTCCGTCCGGATTGACGGCGATGGGGGCGGGGGCTGCATAGATGCTGCTCCTGCTGGCGTTTACCGCCGTCGGCTGCGTCACCAGCCCGGCAATGCCGGCTGGCGCGTCGGTGGCGGGAGCTGGCGGGTAGCCGGATTGATTGTTTGCCTGTTCGGTGACGATCTGCCGGCGCACATCATGCACGCTGCGAACCAGCGGATCACGATAGGCGGCGTCGCCTTTCAGCCGCTTGGCCTCGGCGCTGCTGTTGAGAGAATCGGCAAGCTGCTCGGCGGCGCTTGGTGGTGGTGCGGTCTCCGCCGCCAGCTTTGGCTTGTCGGCTGTCGTCGCGCAGCCGGAGAGCATCAGAAACGATAGGGCGATTGCAATAGCGCTTGCGCGCGTCTCATTGCCGGATAGAATCTGCCGATCGCACAAAGGACGTTCCCCGCTTTAAAGAGTGTGCACCGGAACGGCCTCTTGCGAGGGACGATGATGTCGCGCGACGCTGACTGGGAACGATGGGACCCCGCGAAATCCGATGCATGATGCTTCGAGTCGTCCAAGCATGCAGGAGAGCGGGTATGGCCGGCAAGCGCGAAACCGATGGTTCCGCGCGTGCCGCAAGCCTCGCGAAAGCTTGCTTTTACCAGGCGCCGGTATTTTGCATCGAAGCCCAGGGCTCGGCAGGCGCAAGGTTGGCGCCTTTCTGGAGAATCTCGATGGAAATGCCGTCCGGCGAGCGCACGAAGGCCATGTGACCGTCGCGCGGCGGCCGGTTGATCGTGATGCCGTTGTCCTGGAGCTTCTGACAGGTCGCGTAGATGTCGTCGACCTCATAGGCGAGGTGACCGAAGTTGCGTCCTCCGGTATACTCCTCCGGATCCCAGTTGTAAGTCAGCTCGAGACTGGGCGCGCCGCTGTTGCGTGATGATTCGACATCGTCGCTGGCGGCGAGGAAAACGAGCGTGAATCGGCCTTTCTCGTTTTCATAGCGGCGGGTTTCTGTGAGGCCGAATAGAGTGCTATAAAAATGCAGTGACGCCTCGAGATCCGTCACGCGGACCATGGTGTGGAGATAACGCATTCTATTTCCTCTCTAATGTTGTGCTGGACCGATCATGAAACGGGACACCAGCTTCAGGCAAGACTTTGGCTTGATAATCAAGAGTGGGAATAAACAAAACTAGGACTTGCGCATTTCCGTTACCAAGATGTTAAACTTGATTTCAAGGAATCAGTTAACCGTAACAGTGTGACGCGTAATCGAGGGCTGGCCAGGATGAGTGACAGAATTTCATCGAAGGGAATAGCCGACTTCGGAGAGTTATCGGGCGAAGCCGTCGATCTCATTGAGATCTCGGGCGTCGTAAAATGGTTCGACGTTGCCAAGGGTTTTGGCTTCATCGTACCGGATAACGGCATGCAGGACGTTTTGTTGCATGTGACCTGCCTGCGTCGCGACGGTTATCAGACCATTCTCGAGGGAACGCGCATCGTCGCGCTGATCCAGCGCCGCGAGCGTGGTTATCAGGCTTTCAAGATCCTCTCCATGGATCAGTCGACCGCCGTGCACCCGTCGCAGATGCCGCCGGTACGCACGCATGTCCAGGTGACCGCGACGAGCGGCCTTGAGCGCGCCTTGGTTAAGTGGTTCAACCGCACCAAGGGTTTCGGCTTCCTGACGCGCGGCGAGGGCACCGAGGATATCTTCGTGCATATGGAAACGCTGCGTCGTTTCGGCCTGGCAGAACTGCGGCCGGGGCAGGTGGTTCTTGTTCGCTTCGGACCGGGCGAAAAGGGCTTGATGGCGGCGGAAATCCATCCGGATGCGCCGAGCCCGGCAACGCGGCCGCATTGAGATGACCGGAAGACTGTCTTTTACCGTTTTGAAAAGCGCCGCTTTGGCGCTTTTTCTTGTTTGCGGCGCCGTCCCGACCACCTTTGCCGCGCAGACTGCGAGTGAGCAAACGGTCAAGTTTGAATCCGAACCCTTGTCGATCAAGACCGCGAAGGGTGAGACGCTCAAGTTCACGGTGGAATTGGCGCTGACCGAACCGCAGCTGGAATATGGCCTGATGTATCGCGACACGATGCCGGCCGATCACGGCATGCTGTTCGATTTCGGCACAACACGTCCCGTGATGATGTGGATGAAAAACACCAAGCTGGCGCTGGACATGCTCTTCCTGGACAGGAACGGTGTCATCACCCATATCCAGGAAAATGCCGTACCCTATTCGGAAGCGATCATCGGTTCCGGCGGTCCGGTGGATTACGTCATCGAATTGAATGGCGGCGTCGTGAAGAAACTTGGCCTTGCCGTTGGCGATAAAGCAACGAGCGCCGCCCTTTCCGCCAAGCACGGCAAATAACTTTATCCCCGGTGATCGTTGCTTCAACGCCATTTTAGCTGTTGCAGCATCGGGGCGAACCGTGTATCTCCCCACTCGTTCTGCCAAGCAGAGCGACGCGATCTTCGGAAGATTGCGGAAGGGTACGGAGTGTAGCGCAGTCTGGTAGCGCATCTGGTTTGGGACCAGAGGGTCGGGAGTTCGAATCTCTCCACTCCGACCATTTTAAAATCCCCCAAAACTATCGATGGATTGAGATGAGGCTGTGCCGCCTTTTCGCTTGATAACCAAGGGATTCGCGGCTAAGCAGAATCCCATATTCGCTCTACCCGAAAGGGCCGGGCGAAGACAAGAGAAGCAAGGATGCGGGCTGTCCCGCTTATTCGGAGGCGCTGCAGCGATGCCTGCCAAGATTTACCGTCCCGCAAAGACCGCCATGCAGTCCGGCAAGGCCAAGACCCACCTCTGGGTTCTGGAATTCGACCAGGAAATCCCGCGCAAGATAGATCCGATCATGGGCTACACCTCCTCGGCCGATACGCGCCAGCAGCTCAAGCTGACCTTCGACACGCAGGAACAGGCTGAAGCCTATGCCCAGCGCGAGGGCATCGAATACCGTGTCATCGCTCCGAAGGACGCCAACCGCCAAGTGGTCTCCTACACCGATAATTTCCGCTTCAGCCGCATCCAGCCCTGGACTCACTGAGGCCGGCGCTGATTAAATTCGCCGCCCATTGAGTTTGGTGGCAGTTTCAGGCATGTAATGCCCGCCGCGACCAGCTCGCGGCGATTTGGCTTCAAGGCCCCTTAGCTCAGCTGGATAGAGCACCTGCCTTCTAAGCAGGTGGTCGCAGGTTCGAATCCTGCAGGGGTCGCCATTTACGTTCAAAACTGCGAACCGGAATGTATGGCAGCGAGTCAGTTCCCACCGCGTTTTCGAGTGTGGATTTCAGGCCGATGATTTTGATTGTGTCTGATCCGACCATAATTCGCTCAATCACAGATCGCATGTAGGCTCGACGGAAACTCGGTTCGCCATCTGCAATGTTCTCTCGCATCACGCCGGAAAATTTTACAATTGCTTCAGGCGTCACCACCTCGACGATTTTAGTGGTAGCTCTCAATCGAGCGAGTGCGTCTACAGTCCGTTGGCGTTCGGTCTGCAGTTGGGCAATTCTAGATCGGAATAGATCGTCTACCTCGGCTGTTCCATTCTCAATAGAAAGATAAATTCGCTTTAACCGAGCTTCTGTGTCGCCAAGCTCTGATGATAAGTCCGACAGCCGCCTGCTAGCGCCTGCGTTGTTCTCGTTTCTGGCCAGAGATATGGATGAAATCAGCTCTGTTAGCCTTCCAACAGTTAGCATTTGCTCGGACAGATGTTGAACTACTTCAGTGTCCAGTGTTTCCATTTTTATTGAAACCCCTTCACAGGCAACTTTGCCCGACCGCAAATTCGCGCGGCATGAGTAGTATCTGTGCACTTTGCCGGTGTGCGAGGTTCCTGTTCGCAGAATCAAGCTGCTGTTACACTGTGAGCAAAATGCCAAGCCTGACAAAAGCGTTGGTGCTGTGACGGTTCGCGGTGCTGTCACCCTGGGATTTCTTGCATGTAAGGTGGCCTGAACGGCCTCAAACTCCTCAAGCGAGACTATCGGAGGGACGCCTACGCTTACTTGCTCGGAGGCGGGCTTCAATTTGCGGGTCTTTGCCTCCATCCGGTTGAACAGGAATTCACCTGTGTAGCTGCGGTTCTTCAATATGAAAGCTACTGACCCGACACCAAATCTTGCGCTCGTCTTTGTTCGATAGCCTCGCTCATTCAACCAACTGACAAGCGCCTTGCACCCGAGCGCACCACTCGTGCCGTCGCCGCGAAGATAAAGCTGAAAAATCAGTCGTACTGTTTCCGCTTCTGTCAGGTCGACAACGATTTTTTTCTTTACTCGCTGGCCGCGCACTTCAACTTCGACTGCTTTGTAACCAAGCGGCAGCGGAGCACCATTGTAGAATCCTTGGCGAGCATTTTCTTTCATCGACCGCAGGGTGTGTTTTGCCGTCTCCCTGGATTGGTACTCGTCAAAAAGTCCAATTATATGTCGCATCATTATCTGTGCGGGGTCATTGCCAAGTTCCTGGGTGATCGAAACGACTTCAACTTCAGCCTTAGCGAGTTTTCGAATGTAATATTCCATCGCGAAGCTATCGCGGAAGAAACGTGAGTATGAGTGAACTAATATGACATCATACGGGCTTCCATGGGTGGTGGCCTGTGCGATCATTTCCTGCAAAGCTGGACGATTGTCGTCTGTTGCCGATTGACCAGGTTCAACAAACTCTTGAACGAGTTCCCATCCTTTTCGGTTGCAATATTCAATCACTTGCTTTCGCTGGTCCGGAATAGACAAGTCGCTCTCTGCTTGTCTGCCTGTAGATACTCTGAAATAGCCAACGGCTCGTTTGATTGCCGAGCTTTCTCGTGACTCAACTTTTTCCATTTTTTCCACTTTCGTCTAGCGCGAGCGGCAAGTTATGGACGAGGACGGCAAGATACCGTCAATCTCGATACTTAGATAATCTTGAACGACCTGAATCTCCTGCGCATAGACCGGTGATCCCTCGGGCCACTCCGCAGATATTATGTACATACTAACGTCCGTCACGGTCGAATGCTTGCGCCCAATATGTCGGGAGGCGCTCTTCGGTGACCGGGACCTTATTGCGATCTGTCCCTCGTATTGTTCTCTATAGTTTTTCATCATTCAAACTCACGACAGTATTGATTGATGAGGGCATGCTTATTCATTAAGCGGTTCGAGTCAAACGCTCGAACGGATCACCACTGACACTCAAGTTATTGATGTTCAAGGAAATATCAGAAAATTAGAGTCGGCATTCATCTGCAAATTTCCTTGGTTAAGTGAAGTTAATGTCCTACTTAACTTCATTTTGAGCGCTTGCTAACGCGCATAGAAGCTAATTTTCTCCTTAAATATCAAAACCAGATGATCACGAGAACGTGATCAGTTTTAGCCTGGCAGCCGTCAGATTTCCGCTTTTCGAGGTTTGTTTCTCGGAAGCTGCAGCGCTCTCAACCTTTCTCCGATGGACCTCAGCCGGGCAGAGACGCAACAGCGCTTCAACTGGCTGACCGGGTTCAATCGCGCGGGCGTCGGTTAAGGCACAGCGATCTCAATGATTATGTAGAGCTTATAAGAAATCGGCCGCTTGTCGCGGGTACTCTCACCCAGAGGCAGCCGTCCGACAAGCGAAGCGGTGGCAAGCGCGTCTTAGAATTCGTCGCAATAGGCGATGGGATGCCTACCTGCAGCCACGTCCCATATAATGGCTTGTGCTGTCACTTATAGAACGCGTTCTGCGCGGACCATCAGAAGGAACGCCCCTAGATCGCGCCACCTCGTGAAACGAGGTATTGCCTCGCAGGCTTGCGGTGTCGGGCGTGGCTCACGGACTTCGCGGATCCGAAATCCGGCGTCGCTGAGTCCGTTTAAATAGTCTCCGATTGTTCGCGGAAATCGAGGGATTGCGAAGGGAACGACGTCCTCACTGTTCACGCCTGCGCCGAAACGCCAATTTTCGACGAAATTGGTCTGATCGAAATAGTGTGACGATACCAATCCCGTTGTTTTGCCGTTGGCATCCTTCTGCCATTGCAGGCCAGGAGTGATGAAACATGGGTGCAGGATACTGAAGGCGATGAAGCCGCCGGGACGCAGTAGCCGGAATGCTTCTCGCATTGCAGCGGGGAAATCAGGCCCGTCCATCAAGGCCATGGTCGAGACAACGGCATCGAAGGAGGCGTCAGCGAATCCGGTATGCTGGCCATAGGAGGAAACTCTGTACTGGACACCGAGAGGCTGACGGGCTTCCGCTTCCTGCGCGTGACCGATCATCCGTTCAGACAGATCGATTCCCGTCACCCGGGCTCCCATCGATGCGAACCGCCTGGTGTTGGATCCTTCGCCGCAGCCAAAATCGATCACGTCCAAACCGCTGATCGAAGGTAGAAAGTCAAGGAAGGCGGGGAGGGTGAAATGCTCGCGATAGACGTCGTAACCACTGCGGACGTCACGAGCCCATTGATCGGCATTCTTGTTCCAGTGGCTAGCGACATCCTCTTCGGAAAGTGTGGTCACGTCTTGCTCCTTCTGGATTTCATTGAGACGTTCGCTGCGGTCAATGCAGCGTAACCGGCTCATCGCTACCTGACGCCAACACCTTGGCCATCTCCAAAAGCCCTGCCGCGTGAACCAGGATTTCGATACCAATCATGGTCGAAGCGATCTCGCGGGCGTTGGCCGTCAAATCGTTGACAACCTCGTCCAGCATTTCAACGAAATCGAGACGTCCATTCGCAGCCATCGTTTTCGAAGCAGAGCGGAGTTGGACGATGAAGCGATCTATCAGGTTGAGCCGTCGGGCCTCATTCAATCCTTCGAAAATCTTTCTGCCTTTGCTATCGCTGTCCATTGAGGCCTCGAATTCAAACCTGATCTCGGTGCATTTGGTGAAGCAATTCGCCCCGATATGTATCGGCATCTAAGGACATGCCAACCCCGAAAGTTCAATTTATTGGCTGCGGGGAGCCCGTCTGCCTATGAAGTTTTGTTTTCGGAACGCGGCGAGGTCCGCTCCAATTCTACAGCATCCCGAGAGAGCCACTGGTGGGCCGAAATTGCGGCTCGAAGCTCTGGAAGTGTGCGATTGCCTTCTCTGAACAGGGAGACGATTGCGGCCGCCGCGAGTTCATACTCGGGTGCGTCCCGGCTAATGCCTGTTGTATCCCGCCACTCTTCCAGCGCTTGGCTGATAATATCGAGTTCAACCGAACCGAACGTTGCATTCACAAAGTGTCGCATTTTCCCTCCCAAAGCAGGCGGCATAGACATGGGAGCCGTCGCGGGGAATTTCAAAGGGATCGCAGATACTGAGCGGAGGTAATCGAATATTTACTATGAGTTGAGATCTTGTGGCGTCGCGCAGCCAACCTGCCGGACAGCCGGGCAGGTATTGGTTTTGCGTCACCTGCCCGATATCGCACAGCCAGCTTTCATAGATACCTGACTTTCCGGCACATCGTCCCAGCGGTTCTTGTTGTGATCCCTCCTTGCCCCACATCATGAACGACGGCGGCTAATATCTTCCTTGCCTCCGAACGGAGCGTAATATGATCATTCATTTCAATGGGTGGCCTGGGGTTGGCAAATATACCGTCGGCAAGATTGTTGCTGAGCGGCTGGATGCTCGATTTCTCGACAATCACACCCTGCTGAATATCGCCATCGCACTGACGGATCGAGGCACGCCAGCCTATTACGAGCTGGCGACGAAAACGCGAGACTTGGCGTTCGAAGCAATATCGAGGTTGCCGTCAAGTGAACCGGTGGTGATGACCGGCGTTGTGGCTTCCGGTGGTACCAATAATTTCCTCATCGACAATTGGCGAGCGATCTTGTCATTGGCCAAATATCGAGACTGTGCAGTCTATTCCGTCACGCTGTCATGCTCGGAGGAGGAAAACGCCCGGCGCATGAGCAATGAAGACCGCGAGGCGCATCGGAAGAAGCGCAATCCCGATCTGCTGGCGGAATTGCTTCGGACACGAAAACTGTTCAACGAGGGAGCAACCGCTTCTGTGGAAATCGATAATACCAACCTTTCGCCGGATAGATGCGCCGACACCGTTATTGCCTGGCTCCAGGGGATCACCATGACGAATTCTCTTTAGGCAAATTGAGGAACCTCATAGATTCCCTAGTTTCAAAGGTAGCTTTTATCAGCTTCATCCCAAATCACTGGGGAGCCACAATGTCTTCCGCGTCCGTAATGAGCGATATTCCCGGCGGCAAGTCGCTGCTTGAGTGGTTTGGGCGGGAACCCCGCTTCCATGATGCCAAACTGCTTGAGATCAGCTTCCCCGGCAACGGAGCGGGCCTGTTACGCATCCATGCGTGGAACATGACGGATGAGCTGGACGCCAAGGGTTACTTCGTCCTCGACAAACATGCGATAGTCACTCTTGCGCTTGAGGGAGTGAGTGCAATCAACTGTACCGATTTCGACATGGTACCGGGCATCATCTTCGATTTGGAGATCACCAAGGTGGATCAGCGTTTCCATGTCGAGTGGAGTGCAAGCTACGGTGTGACCGGCTTGGTCATCGCCAAGCACGCACGGATCAACCTGGCACCCGGTAAACCCGACTGAGGAGAGTGCCGAGATCAGCTCTTAGTTCCGCAATTAGCTTTTCGAGCCGTTATCCGTGAGGCAATAGCGTCCACCGCGCGGTTCGGTGCAATAAGACCCATCCTACGGGAGCAACTGTTCTTTGTCGTTGGCCGCATGTCGCCGGTAGGTGACGCCAAACGCCCGACAGCGCCCGTCTCCATGGTGCAGGACTTCTTGCTCGCGCTGACTGATCTGTTGCGGCAAACGAAGGTCGACTAAGTATTGCGACCGCGCCAGGCGTGCCCTACTTCATGCGAGTTGAACAGGGAGCACGACATTGAAGACAACTGAAGACTGGTACGCGATTGGCTACGAAGAGGGCGTTCGCGCGGGGAATTCCAATATGGAATATCAAGAATACGACTTCGGACCCCATGAAGGCGCTCTTGCGGAAGGGTATGCGCTTTTTGACGGCGAGTACGCGCTTGTCACCCGCAGCTACCTGGATTTCGACACTCACGACCTCTGCAGCTCGTGGATGGCAGGTGTTATCGGAGGCTGCATGAGTGTCGGTGCTCGGATGGGCATGAGCACAGGGACCCCAGACGTCACTTCCGGTGTGATAGGAGCCAAGCGCATTCATCTCCTGATCGTTAAAGACATCCCGCCGACTGATATCACCCGGAACTAGAGGCATCGCCCGCGAAGTTCCCTTCTTCATGTCGCTGAGATTGCATCGATGTCGGCGGTCACCCAAAGCGGAGCGCCAAGCGCATCTACTTCAATGATACGAAGTTCGTCCGCCAGCTGGCAAAGCAACTGACCAAAGAGGTCCGTTCGCGGGGTGACGAGATCAATATGTCTATCGCGACCGTGATCGTGGCCCTGTTCTTCGGAACCGATGACTACGAAGAACCGCGCAAATGTGTTGGCTTCGTCCTCATAGATCGGGCATTGGAGGATACCTCAAGTCGAGTTTCTGGGATTCCCCTGGTCATCAACGAGAGATGATATGCGGCCGGTTGCGATGATTTCGATTGCGGCTTCCCCTCGTTTTCCGTCGACTTCGATCTCGGAAGCCAGGTTTCCCATCGAGCCACGAAACATCTCGCCGAAGACCTTGGGCTCGAAATCGTGGGCTTTGAACTCAGGAAGATCGACGGTAATGCGAGGTTTCCCTGTTTTCGTTGAGATGACAGTACCGAACGTTGGGCTTGACGCAATATGCATATTGGCAGTGAGGTGTCGAGCGTAAACCTCACGCACCTGGATTCGATTAAGAGGATGGGGGAGGACCTTCATCTGGTCGCGCAACATGGTGGACGTCGCTCCACAGTCGTCAATCACGTAGACGAAAGCCATATTATTGACCTGGAGAAGTAGGGTTCTTCCTGCGAGATTGTCACAATAATCGAAGAGACCGGCATGGGATCCAACGTCTAGTATCATCAGCGTGCCCAGGACGTCCGGATCTATTTCGACGCCAGCGGTGACAGCTCGCGCGACTGCGTGGACATGATGAAGCTCGTGAAGCTCATAGCTGTCGCCGATAGTCTCGGCGGGGGCTCGCAAGTCCAGCGACACGCGATTTCTGAAGTCGCGAAGGTGAACCTTTAGGAAAATGAGGCTGAGCCATCCACAAAACAGTGACATTCCACCATTCTGGACGAAATCGACAACCGCCGCTTGGCCGCCCTTTATGATTTCACTGATCGGCGTCTCGTACACGTCGCCCAGCAGAGAGTTGCATCCGCTGCAGCAGGCAATCTTATACGTGGCGTACGTCGCCTGTTGGCCATTCGGGAGATCGAGCCCTTCCTTTTGAATGTTGCAGTATCTCTGGAGCCAGTTCGGGAAGACATGTTCGTCGTTGAAAGCTCTGTCGGGTTTCGCGCCGCAGACAAAACAATGTCCCTCTTTGCAGATTTCACTCTGGAATTTCTCGAAGGAGAAAAAAATGGTTTTGTTGGTCTCATCGTAAATGCTGCCGTCGAAGGCCTGTGAGTAGATTTTGAACATCGCAGCTCCAAAGCGGTGATTTTAATCGTATGGCGCGAGGCAGCAATGCCGAGTGAACCAACTCGGCATGCGATCCTTTAGAATACGAACAGGCTACAGCTCAAAGCTGGCACCCCAGCTGGTAATTGGCCAATGGTTGCCACGCCCTGGGCCTAAAATGAAATGGAAGTTGTTCAGCAGTTTCTCTCTGAAGAGCCAAGCCACCTCAGTAAATTGCTGCCGTGTAACCTCCAGGCCCAGATTGAAAGATGGCATGTTTTCCGACTTGAACATAAAGCCAGCTTCAATCCGCTCCGGGGTAAAAGGCGTTCGTACCCAAAACGATACGACTGCGGGCCAGCGCATTTTTGAGCTAGGCGAGATCACCGCCGCGCCTACGATGAGGTACGTGAATTCTACTGACATCTCCGGAGGTCCGGGCTGGATGTGCTGGCCGATGGAGCCTGATGGGCGCTGGGCGAATTCTCCAGCCCAATTTCCTAATTCCACCTCCGGCCAGGCGAATTTCGGCAGCTTCTCTTGCGTGCTTTTCGGCATAGGGGACCTCACCAGGCGACGAACCTCTGCAGACAGAGGATAAAGTGCAGCCGCTCTACGTATCGTCAAGAGTATCCCAGGGTCCGGCGTCCGGATCGACGGGATAACTCACAGCGCCACCGTCTTTTGCCGTTACATCTACATCAAGTCCGGATGGAAGATATCTTCGACGCGAGAGAGACGCTCGGTCAGCCTCTGTTGTCGAACTTGTTTGGCGAGGATATCCCATGCCTCGTCTGCCGAACTTATCGGTTTGTCTAGGTATCGCCCGAAATATCTATCCCATTGCCGATCAATATGCTCCGCGCGTTCGATTTTTTCCTGAATGCTATCTTCGCAGGGCATAGGCTAAGCCGAAATTGCTCTTACAAATAAGCGTGCGGTGATCGGCGTACGGGCGCGAAGGTTGATTGTTCTTAAAGAAGAGGCTGGGTCGCAAACGCCTGCCTCGCAGCGAACGGCGCAAATGTCCGATAATGAATGTTATCGGACCTCAGAGGCCGAAATGCCGAATTCGGGACTTCGGAAGCTATTGGCAGTTAGGTTCCGTTCGTCCCCAGGTAGCGGCCGGATCCGGGTGATGCCGCTTGCTGCGATCTACAGTAAGTTTTCTCAGACGCACCGTTGACCGACTCTCCAGAGCCATTTTTGACGGTCGGCCAACATAAAGGCCGCGATCTCTAGCTTGCTTCTTCATCCATTACTGTAAGGCTTCCACCAGCCTCTGTGGTGCTTCAGCTCGCGAATAGGACGTGCCAGCTGAAGCATCCTCTAATGTCGCTCCACGTGGCATTTAGGCACGCTCTTCGCTACAACTCGCTGGTGTAGTCATTGCAGCCTTCTCAGAACTCCTTATTCTGCAACGCTGTAAAAAGCGACTGCAACAGGCCAGAACGGTCTCTCATGGCTTCGTCAATGGAACATCGACTATGCTCGATTTTGAACCGCGATATTCGACCCCTCAGATCGAGGCAATCGAGAAATTCATCGATAGGCATTATGCGATTCTGGCCCCGATTTCCTGCCGAATGCTTCAGCGCGGCTTGAATGATGTCTATCTTGTCGTGGGGAGTTACGGCGAGCGTTATGTATTTCGCCTTTCCCACCGCCGTGCGCGTGGTTCTGCTAACGTAAAAGCCGAAACAGATTTCCTGGCTCATCTTTCGCAATCAGGAGTTCCGGTCGCCGCACCCATTCCGACACGCGATGGCACCTTGTTCACCGGGGGGTATGCGCCGGAGGGCTGGCGTGAGGGAGTGCTCTTCCAGGCGCTAGATGGCCGAGAACCGCAAGCGACGGGCGCTCGCGATGCCTGGGCCAACGGGAAGACCCTTGCGCTGATGCACAATGCTGCCGAGACATTCTCATCTCACGGAGCGGGCTATCGGCTTGACCTCGAACACTTGCTGCACCGGCCCCTGGAGCGAATATTCGACAGTGGAATCGTGGGTGACCCGGAAGTCCGCAGCGATCTCGAAAGCATCGCTGCTCGGACCGGTAAAGCGATTAAAGCCTTCCCTAATCTATCGTGGACTTATTGTCATGGAGACTGCCACGGCTTCAATTCACGCATCAACGACGCCGGTGAAGCTGTATTTTTCGACTTTGATGACGGAGGTCCGGGATACCTCGCTTACGATTTGTCGGTATTCCTTTGGGCGAAGGTATCTTTTGGGCGGAGGTTGACCGGCATGTGGGACGCCTTCATCGAAGGGTACCGAACAGTCCGACCAATCAATCCAGACGACTTCGAGGCAGCGCATCGGTTTGTGATCGTCCGGCACTTTTGGCTCATGGGCGAGTATGCAAGCCGGGCACAAGAGTGGGGAAGCAACGCTGTCGGTTGGGTTGCGACCGAAACGAATTTTCTGAAAACCTGGGAATCCGAGCAATTCGGTGATCGTCTGCTTTAAATCCTGATTTCAGCTTGGTCCGCCGAAGGAAAACGGTGAAAGGGGCAAAGCATGACGATAACTCGCCGCACATTTTTGGCAACCGGAGGAGTTTCAATGATCGGTTCGGCGGCCTTTGGGGCTTCCAAGTTTAAAGTCCTGTATCAGGGCAATCTTTTTGCCGACTACTTTCAAATCTACCTGCGTGACGAGGGCCATCCTGATCTACCCGACAACTACACGGATCAAACGATTGCACGACGTCTGGCGGCTGGGCCGTATGCCATCATCCTACACGCGGTGCGCAATACGACCGTGCCGGTCCGTGTCGAATGGCACGATAGGCGTCCTTCGCCCGACCTCGATGCTTACCAGCACGTGGTCGAGGCGGGTTTCAATTGCCCTTCAGGCCAACTCGTTCTGGCCGGTCTGACGGACTACGATCCTACTGCTCTGCGACTTGCGGTGAGGGCAGGGCCACTCGGCGTCCGTGCGAGTTTTTCGGGTCTCGACACTCTAAGAGAAAACGGGCTCGAAGGGGATGACCACTACCTCGTGCAGCTTTGGCCTGGGGTCGAATTGGAAAGCGTGCAAGTATTGAAGGCATGGCCGCAATAATAAAGGACCGTTCGATAAACAGGTTCTCGACTGGAATAGCTTGAGGGCGGCCGTTACAGCGATAGCGAAGCTCGCTATTTTCGATGGCTGCAAAAATTGGGATAGTAAGTGCCGCATGAACCGGCAATTCTGCGATCTGATGCGTATTCGAGCAGTTTCATGGACGTGGTAATGATCCCTGATATCACCCAGCCGAAGACCTCCTATCGTCAGAGATCCCGACCAATCGTCCGACGGATATCTTTTTCCAGTGGGGGTAAGAAATGATTATTCCAAACTATAGCAGGCGGCATTTTGGTCAGCTGGGGATTTGGCGTTTCGGGGATTGGGCTATCAAGGCGTACGGTATTTCAGTTCATTCTCCTGAAACAGAGGGCCCCTTTCTTGATGCGTCCTTGATAGAGGAAGCACAGGCCTATCTATCGGAAAACCTTGGAAGAATGGATGAAACGCCGCATTACTCTCTTGGTTTCGCTATTCTTCATCACGGTAGCGGCGCGAAGTCTCTTTTGACACAGTGGTGGGCGAACGAATGCGTTTGTCTGCAACACGTTGCTCAGTCCGAATATACAGGGCCGGTGGAGTTTAAGCCTGCAAATCAAGACCTAATGGCTTGTGCCTACGAACTTGTCGCCATTGATTTCGAGCGCCGCGCCTGGGTTTCGACGGTAATGTCCGGCAAATCCAAGGAAGATTACCTCGGTGACATGCTTCCAAACGGGTTTTACTAGCTGCCGAACTATTTGTCTTTCTGATCGTTGACGGACGGCTGCATTTCCGCAGTGTGCAGACAGGGGACTCGGGCCGTCGGCTGGAACGCCCCACTAACCGCCAGCGCGGTTGTCGCGAAACAGCCTATTCTGCGATGTCACGGAAATCAGGACAACGATTGTGATCTGGCTTGCGGTTAGTATTGCGCCATGAGCCGGATCAGTAGAAAAGGCTTGAGACGCTTTGCTCCTTGGAGGTGCGGATGAGCGCTTCGCCGATCAGCGGCGCGATAGTGACGCGTCGGATATTGGCGGTCTGACGGTGAGCGTCGGTTTCTTCAATAGAATCAGTCACCACCAATTCCTTGAGATTGCTGCCTCCAATGCGTCCGCAGGCACCGTCGGACAGTACGCCATGGGTAATATAAGCGGAAACCTCCTTTGCACCGGCTTCCAGCAGGGCTTCGGCCGCGTTGATCAGCGTGCCACCGCTATCCACGATATCGTCGATCAGAAGACAACTTTTCCCAGATACATCGCCAATGATGTTCATCACTTCCGAGACTCCTGCGCGGGGTCGCCGTTTATCGACGATGGCAAGATCGGCACCAATGCGTTTGGCAATGGCGCGAGCCCGCGCCACGCCGCCCACGTCGGGCGAGACGATCATCAAGCTCTTGGTGTCGTAGCGCTCTTCAATATCGCGGGTGATCGCTGGTGCTGAATAGAGATTATCGGTTGGAATATCAAAAAAGCCCTGAATCTGGTCGGTATGGAGATCGACTGTCATGACCCGGTTAACACCCGCGCCGGTAATCAGATTGGCCACCAGCTTGGCCGAGATCGGAGTGCGACCGATGACGCGGCGATCCTGCCGAGCATAGCCGAAATAAGGGATCACGGCAGTGATCCGGCGGGCCGATGAGCGGCGCAGCGCATCTGTCAGGATCAGCAACTCCATCAGATTGCCGTCGGCGGGTGAACTCGTTGACTGGAGAATGAACACGTCCTCGCCGCGTACATTCTCATGGATCTCAACGTAGATTTCCTGGTCGGCGAAGCGCTTGACCGTACAGTCTGCGAGGGGAAGTTCTAGGTAGCTTGCAATGGCTCGTGAGAGGGCGCGGTTGGAGTTACCGGTCACCAGCTTCATTAGCGCGATCCTGTTTCAAGGAGCCTACGAGAGGAAAAACCTTCCAGTTTCGCGGGCACCTTTAGAGCCTTGCCACTGGACTTGCAACGGAGCAACTTGCATTACTTGCGAATGAGGCAAGAAAATCATGGAACGACCAAGATTCATCCGTCGCAGAAAGCGGCGTTTCAGGACTGACCTTTGCGGTAGCCTAACTATCAGGTTGGGCCGAAGGCCGTCATGACTGGATGGAGCGATCCCGCTTGTCCGGCGATGTTTGTTCGAATGACAGATGGAGTCCTTGCAGCTGTGGGATTGACTGTACTTGCTGTCGAGAGTGGGGTCGGGCTGGCAGATATTCCCTACTGCGTTGGTGTCGGGCGCGATATCGAATTCTGACCCTCGTGTACGCCCACAAGCGGCGGCCTCAGGAGCACTAGAGCACCATGGATACAGTGATTAATTGGGCTGAAAGCTGGCTCACGGCCCATAACTATCAGGTATTTAACGGGCCGGAACTTATCCGTGCCGTACCATGGTCAAAGATCTACCGTTTCGCCACCAGTCGGGGAAACATCTACCTGAAATGGAGTGCGTCCGCTTACGCACGCGAGGCGGCATTGATGGAGCATCTGGCCGAACGCTTCCCAGCCGCCATTCTCCCGGTCCTTGCCTGGAACCAGGCCATTGACGCATTTCTTATGCCTGATGGTGGTGAGCCACTACGTGTCAAGCTCAAAGAATCCTATGATCAGCAACTCGTCGGCATAGTCATCGGCCAATATGCCCGCATTCAGAGCGCCACAGCTTCTAATGTAGATGCGCTTCTCGCGTTGGGAATTGACGACTGGCGCATGGTTGTCTTTCCCACTCTGTATGATGAGCTGGTTCATGACGAAGGGCTGCTGGGGCGGGAAGGTCTGGAAACGGCCGAGATCAAGCAGTTACAACGGAGCGGAGACGACGTTCGCCGCCTATGCCGCGCCTTGGCTGAATTCAAAATTCCGGAAACGCTTGAACATTGCGATTTTCACGACAACAACGTCCTGGTGGATGCAGAGGGCTTCCTTATCAACGACTGGGGTGATGCGGTCATCTCCCATCCGTTCTTTTCCTTGGTTGGTTTTCTGGACAGTGCAACGCGAAATCATGGAATGGATGTCGGTTCGCCGGTCTATACTGGCCTCAAGCGCACCTATTTCGATGTCTGGCTTGACCTCGAAAGCTTGGAACGACAAGAGCACGTTTTCGAGATCGCGCGGGTTCTCCGTCCCATAGAATTTGCCTTCAATTTCAGGCGCGTCGTTCGAATGACAACCGCGAAGGAGTTCGAGCCTTGCCGTGGTTATATTGGCGAAGCTCTGCGCCGTTTCCTTTTGAAAATTCGGTAGACTTGGCCGCTGACCAGCGTGCAATGGGCTATTGCACGGTTATCAAAAAGGGCGATGCCTGAGCCCTTGACCTGTCATGCAAGGATCGTCGCGATCTGCGCTATGGTTTCGGGAGGCCATTGATGGTGGATGCAATGCCCCCATCCTGCAGAGCGAGCGGCTTCGACATTGGTGAGGGTATCATCAACAAAAACGATTTTTCCGGAGTCTCAGGGCCCGCCCTGGAAAAACCCTACAGCCCGTTCAGCGGTGTAATCGTGGATCATACCTCGCCGCAGTCCTTCAGGATCGATAAAGAGTTCAGGGGCCGCATCGAACCCGACTTCCGATCCTTCGGGAAGAAAGGTGTAGTGGCCGACGCCACCAGTCAGAATTTCCTGCTTACAGTCTGGGATGTTTTCGTACAGCCATCGACAGCAATCGCTCGGCGGGGCGACGATGTCTGCATCCCCTCCGACAATTTGAACGGACTTCTCAATGGCGCGAAGGCTATCCTGTGAGAAACCAAGCACAGATCGGCCCGGAGCTATCGCGAATGCGCTTCGTATCCTTTCGTCGGAGAAATCGGCGCGTCTTCGCTCCCAAGCAACTTTGAACGCCGGGTTTTTGCTGAGTTTCGGCAGTTCATCGGCGAGGTTGGGAAACTCACGTGGTCCCCGGATCGGGCTCTTTACTGGATTACCTGGCTCAAACTGCGAAAAGGCGACACGTGCCCCTGCTAGTAAAAGAGCCGTGTAAGCTCCTGCCGAAAAACCAGCAACTGAGGCGCTATCATCGATCTCGGTCCCAAGCTCACGTCGCCAAGTCCTGTCATCGAGGATTGCCGTTAGGTCAGCCGCTCGCTCCCACAAGCACAGGAAACCCTCGGGACGATGTGGCTCGGAGCCAGTGTGACCATGGTGGTTCACGGCCAAAGCGACAAAGCCCCGCTGAGCCAATCGAAAACCAAGCCATTCCAATGCTGCTGCCGTAGCGCCCGTGCCGTGGGATAGGAGTACCAGGGGTAGGGCGCGAGCACTGCGAGCGACTGGTGCATTAACCGCGACGGGCTCCTTCTTGAACCACGATCTCTCAACGGGAACTCCAACAACGGAACTTTCGTCAGCCGGATACCAAACGGTCCATGCCAGGGGGCGATAGTCAGTTCCGTCCCAATTTGATCGCAACGCGTCAAAGCTGCGGCCTGTTCTGAATCCAACCTTCATGAAGACCTCAATAAAGCTGACGCTAGGGTGTGCCGCCAGAGGAGAAGTATGCCCACGACTTGCCTGTTTTACGACTGGAGCTTCTGCATGTTCCTTCCTTTCGCGCCTGCATGTCTGCAAGGCCAAGTCTTCGGGTGATCCGGGCAGGGGGGAAGCCTGGAAAACTGCGAGATGGTGTCATAAGATAGCCTGCAGGATTGGATAACGGAACGAGCCAAATCCGCGACGAACTGACGACGATCCGCAATTTGGTCGTACGGCATCAAGGTTTCCGCCACCGCCTACGCCGTGAACGCGGTTAAGTCTGGAGCATGTGCCGGAGCAGCCGTTCTCATTCTTTTACTGGCATGGTCATTGCCCTCCGCAAGCCGCTCGCGGATAAGGTCGCAGTAGGCTTCGTCGCGTTCAATCAATATCGAAGGACGGCCAAGCCGACTGCAAACCTTGCCGACAGTTCCAGAGCCCGCAAAAGGATCGAGAACGATTTCGCCCGGCGCTGTAAGCGAGAGTACTAGCCGCTGGACCAGCTCCTCCGGAAACTGACAGGGGTGAGCTGTCTTTTCGGGATGGCGGTTCTTGACGTTGGAAATCTCCCAGACGTCACCGGGGTTCTTTCCAAGTGGGTTCCCGCTGAGTTCGCCCTTTTTGGGTCCCTTGTAGTGGCGCTTCTGCGGATACTTTTGCGGTACCCGGATGGCATCGAGATCGAACAGATAGTCGTCGGACATCGTTGCCCAGACGACCGTCTCGTGTCGGCCGGATAGCCTACGAGTGCAATGCATTCCGTGGCCAAAAGTCCAGATGATGCGGCTTCGAATTTTCATGCCGAGTTCCCGGAAGATCGGTATGACCAGACTGTCTATCGGCACGATTTCGCCGTCATCGACATAGTTGCCGACCTGCCAGCAGATGGAGCCGTTTGCTCTGAGTACGCGGTGGCAGTCGGTAATAACCGAGCGCTGGAACGCTACGTAATCGTCGAGGCGAGCCCGCCGTTCGTAAGCCTTTCCGATGTTATACGGGGGTGACGTAACAATGAGGTTGACGGAGGCGTCGGGCAAAGTGGGAAGGATTTCGGCGCAGTCGCCGTTGTAAAGGGTGCAGAGACGGGCGGCCTCTGGATTCCCGGATGCTTTCGATATGAACATTGGTGATGAAAACGTTGCGTTAAAAGAATCGTCATTTAAATCCAGGAGATGCGCAAGCGGAAAATCGGTGGCAGGCGTCCTACGGAGAGAAGCAACGATTTCCAAGGAGCCATGTCTCCTAGCTCTTCATCGCGTCTCCGGTGCGCCCCCGCATCCCCAGCCGAGATCATCGAGCCGGAAGACAGGGCCCTCAAAGAACGGCTTGTCATCATCATGGATCGTGACCGGCTCGGCACGCCATGCAACGATAATGGCCGCGCGGTCGCTGTGGGCCAAACCACGAGAGGCTCCAGTGGCCAACCCTACTTTCAGGATTTGGGTGCGCCGCAAGCCGTGCTATTGACCCGGGACTACGAAACGGCTGCGCGAAAGGTAGCGGAATCTCAGATTGCGCTGGGTGGTTATCGTCTGGCTAACTTATTGAACGAGGCATTCAAATAGTCGGCCATCGCCACAATTATAAGCTTTGTGGTAACCGTCCTGCAATCTGTATGCGATAGCACTGAGCGCATGCAGTCGCGCCGCCCTATCATCTCGATTTTGATTGTGTTCCCGATAGTCGCTGCCATCGTCGTAGCGTGCTGGCCCACGAAAAAGGGCTATTCGGACGCTGATATCACGTTCCTCGCCTCTGACGCGCATGTGGTCGTCGGCGATGTACCGCTGACAGTGCCGATGATCGCATTGCCGGGTCTGCTAAATCAGACACAATCGTTCTCTCTGCACAAGCAGAAGGATCGGGAAGCAGCGACGGAGCGGCTGGCCGCGTTTCGCGAATCTACCGGTAGCCCGGAAACAGCACCAACAATTGATACCCTGGAAATCTCGCTGAGAACCTATGGGTGGAACGATTTTGATATATCAATCATACGTGTTTGCTCTCGCCTGACCCGGCAATGGTCGCGGTCCGTATGCGACGATCCATGGTCCCCGTTTCAGCAGGCCATGCCACGCGGCAATAATCATTTCTTTCTTGCCGATGACCGAAAACTGGATGCGTTCAACAACCACTGGACTGTAGGCAAAGAGAGGGTTGGGGACCACCTTGATGAGATGCGGTTGAATAACGAGGAGGCGCCGACTGTCTGTGATGCCAAAAGTTCGTTGAATAGAAAGTTCTGCACGGCGGCGATAAGTATCAAAGAGCATTTGATTGCGGTGTGGACGGTTTGGGACGGTCCGGGTGAGCCACATGCGCGGCAGGCAGAACGTGAAGGGCACGCGATCAGGCAATTCGTCCTCCACGGGCTTGGTCCAATCGAGGATTTTCCCAGATTGCTGTCGGCGATTTGCAAGCTGAAAGACCCAGTCGCCCCTTCTGGGCCGTATGGGGACCCTTGTGACGGGGCCAGCCCTTCAATATCTGAGCCAGATCGTCGGCTGTGAGCATCATATCTGCCCACGAAGGCGTGATGGGTGCTGCGAGACTTCAGCGGCAGGCATCTTTTTACCCATGCTTACTTGCTGGCTTCGAGCGGTTAACAGCCCTTTCAGCAAGGGGGATACTCAAATTTGGGATCAGAGAGGATATCGGAACCCCACTATTTTGCGCCTGGAGCCTTTGCGTGTTCGGTCCTTTCGCGCATACGTGCCTGTAGAGCCAAATCTTCGGGTGATCCGGGCAGGGGGGACAGCCTGGAAAACTGCGAAATGGTGTCATAAGGCAGGACGCAGGACTGTACTCCTTCCTGGTATGCGCCAAGTTCCTGTTCCCCGAAGATGACGGTGATGGCTTTGCCGTCAAAGGACCAACCAGCAGGATCTTTGAATGCTTTCATGAAATTGTCAGACGGAAACGGCGGGTATTCCTTTCCGTCAAGAGTGTAATTTCCGTCGGTTGCGAGGCTGGGGCCATTGCCATCGGGAGCCACTTGCTCCCAGCATAACTTGGCTACCTCGGCGGCATAATATTCTGGAAACATATCCGCGAAGGAAAGTAGTTCCTGCTTGTTCAGGCGGCGATTTTCATAGGATGTGCCTCCAAGCCCGTGAGCGCCACCTGTATATTCCGAGCTGTCGATAGGGGTAGAGATGAACCCTCCGCTTTGGAATGGCTGTGACATCATTATCGTCTCTTCGCAGGAGCCAGTGCAAGATTCGTCCCCTTGATTGTCGTCAGTTCCGTGTTTGTTTCCGTCGCCCAGCAGATCTTCTGAATATTTGTTGAACGCCTTCTTTCCCACGGAGTCCGGTTCGGCGAATTCGAACACCGACACCTCGATGCTGATATCGGAATCCTTCTTCTTCGGTAGGTAATAACCCTTGAAAACCAGTCGACCCTGCGTCGAGGGACCAGTCCCGTCGGCGCTGCGGAAGAAATCGATCCGCCGTTGCATGTTATTGTAGAGGCATTCCTCATCTACCGAATGGTCTTTGGTAGCCGAACATCCTGCTTCGCGATCACCGAGCAACCATTCGCGCTGCATGTGGACCAGAACGACTTGCTCGTCCTTCGGACGGCCGTTGTAAAGCTTCTGATAGGCGTCGTTGAGATCGCGGTCAGCCTGCAGCAGCTTTGGCGAATGGCAAATCGCGGCGACGCGATAGTCTTTCGCACTCTCCTCCGAGCAGTCGAGGGCGTTCGCGGCACCCGCACAACTCATTGCGCCAAACAGGGTGGCAAGTAAGATCAGCCATTTCATGTCTTCACCTTCTACATTGCTCCCGGCAACGATCAGGTAAACCGCATGCCTTGCGCGAAGATTTACCAAGCTTGCTACTGAACGGCTTAAATTTGTTCGGACGATAGATCTCAAATGAGCCAAGCGTGGTTGCAAACCACGGCCATCGTCTTGCCGTATGTGGGGACGCTGCGGCCATCAGGACTTCAAATGTTCAACTGCCCGAACGTACCGTTGCCTGATCGCGCCCTCGTTCTGCCATACCTCTCCCGGCGCAAATCCAGAACTTTCATAGAGCCGCCGAGCCGCTGCTCCTCCAGCACTACCTTCAGTGAACGTATCCACCTGAAGAATAGACTGAGGGGGAGCAAAAGCGATTGCCCTCTCCACCAGCGCCCGGCCAACGCCAAACCGTCGATACTCGTGCGCGACGGCCAGCCACCTTATCCAAAAGGTGTCGCCTGAACCTCCCATTAGCATGCCGCCCAGGAGCGATTTCCTCCCGGCGATCCGAGCACAGAACGCCTGCTTTTGATTGATCTTTCGCGTCAGGATGGAAGTGAAGCCAGGCATCGGGCCGAAAAGGTCAGCAACCTCTTCCGAAAGCTCCACCCACGGCGCTATGTCAGCGTGTTGGGCCAGATCGATCTGGAATTCCATTTCAGCTTAACTCCTGCAGGAACTCGTCGATGACTCAGTTTTCGCCGGATATGATCTGTTCGTATTGTGTAGAACAGAGATCAATTGGCGCAGGAACCCAGCCTTCCTACCAAAGGAACTTGTTGATTCCGAAATGGGCGAGGCCCCGCCGTTTGCTCAGCTTGCGAGCGAGCGTGAATTCCCCTCTGGTATTACCCAGGATGACGATGCGCGACATGGGATGAACGACGGACCAAAGAAGCTGATGATCATGTCGTACCTCGACGCACCATGTGCTGGACGCCAGAGGGCATAGTCTCGATCAATCCACGCAGTGGCAGAGGCATTAAATCGAATTGATCTAGCACAGCCTTACTTGGGAGCGCCCAGCGAAATTCGAGGTCCGCGCTGCCATCCCGGACACGGTGCACGATGTCACTCTCGTGGAAGGGCAGGGGTCTGGCAAGCTCGGCTTCATAATAGAACCCGACCTCGTGAACCTTTCGTCCCGCCAGTTCGAAAAAGTTCTCGACGACGAAACGCAAGGGTCCGATCACTGCCGAGCTGCCAATTTCCTCTTCAATTTCGCGTGCGAGTGTTTCCGCTCCCGCCTCGTGAAACTCCACACGTCCACCCGGCAGGACCCAGAACGGGTCTGTGACGGCGCGATGAATGAGAATATGTCCGTTAGAATGGATCAAGGCACCGGCCCGGAACTGGAAGCGGGAATCCCCCGCGTCCATAACGATCATTGTTCGTGCGCCTTGTGTCATCGATTAACCTACTGTCTGTGAAACGAGATAGAAATGATCGCCCAGCTTTCTGATGTCGGGTTCTGTTGTGTAATCGTTCGGCGGAATTCGGCCGCCGAGCTGGTTATAGTCCCTTCCAGGTTCGCGGGGCGATTGGTCGAATAACCTGTTTCGAAACTCAGCGGACCAAGTCGATGGTGGCGACATTATCTGATCGGTCTCATCATAGACCAAGCCGATTTCGGTACTTGCGCCTCCAAACCCGCCGCCCATGTCTCCCCACCCCCAATTAATCAGAACTGGATGGCCGTGGGCTGTGGCGCTCTCCGCAACGTCTTTCAGAAGGTCAGACTTTCGATATTCGAACCGAAGCTTGTCTGAGTTGAGACCAAGGTAGCTAAGCATCGACACCAGCGCGACGGCTATGAACGGTGCAACGACTAGAGACAATGCCCGCCGCCAACGCCACTTGACGAGGTTAAATACGATAAGAAAGGACCATGCGACGAAGGCAATGAGCGCAGGGAGCAGCGATAACATATCACCACGCCAATAGAGTTCGTACGCCAGGGCGATACCCGACATGGCCTCCAGGTAGATGCAGAGAAGGGCGGCCCACAACGTATATGAAAATTTAAATGCGTCCCGATGTGGAATTGGACCTTCAATACCGGCAACATGCGTCATGAAGATGAACCAAGTTATATCCGTTGCGAGCAAATGGGGGGAATGCGGTAGACAATCGATCTGTATTTTGGATTCGTGCGTCGCTCTGTTATACGGCCACCGTATGCTTCAGCAATACACCTGCTGGCAATGTTATCCTCTGCAACCGGATATTCGAAATAGTCAATGGCAGTGGTTTTGCTTGCCCATATCAAGACTGCGTCAATCAGCTCGCGGCCAAACCCCATCCCGTGAACATCGTATCGAAGCCATATCCCAAGCTCTGGAGTACTGGATTGCAGAGCATGTAGGCCTACAATGCCGAGGCAGCGACCGTCTCTTTTTTCGCGGGCGACCAGATGAAGATCGGACTGGCTCTTGATCAAGGGAAGCCAAGTTTGCCAAACTTTAGCGAATTCGGCCAATGAAGCCGGAGGTTCCCAAGCCATGAACCGAGTTATTTCGGGCGATATGCAAGAGAAAACCTCGATGGCGTCCTCCGGGGTAAAAGGTCTGGCGACAGTTCGGGTCGATGAGATTTCAATGTCTGCCATTTACGCCCCTGGTGGCTCCTCTGCAATCTGCGAGACCCATCTAGTAGACATCGCTATCGCGATCCTGCCACTGATGCAATTTTAACGATAGATTTTGACGCTCCTTAAATGGCTCGCCGCTACAAAGCGCAAGACAAAGGGGTGAATAGATGTTCTGGAAGTTGTTTGCGATTTGCATTGTCTATGCCCAACTGGATGCCATCGTCACTGCCTATAGCGGATTGCAGGCAGCGACTCCGTTCGGTTTGATCAACTGGGTATTGTCGTTTCCGGTGGTTGTCGCAGTCTGTTGCTACGTGTTCAAGTTCCCGGTGGGAAAACGCAATCACTGGCATATCTTTTCTTGGTTTTACTCTGCCTACTCAATCGCTTTAGCTCTTAAGTTGGGACACGACGCGCGTGGATGGTTTTATCGTTTTCCCGATGGTGACGACCCTGTGGGCACGTGTGTGCGGTTTGCAACGATAGTGAGCGTGCTTTTCTTCAAATGGATCGCCGTCTGGCGATACGGTCACGACGAGGCCGCTTGGACCGGCGCTTCCGCTGTTGAGACACCGTCGACTTTGGATGTCAGATATTCCTCTGCCACCACCTTTGGCATGTTGCGACGCTATCGGTCGCTTCAGTTTTATGTCGGCGTCTTTGCCGTGCTGATGCTGGTGTTCATGTTCAATCGCGCCGAAAATCCGGGTGCTTCCTATCGTAGCCTTTACGAAGCGTTGGGTCCGGTCGGCTATTTTTACACGATGAAATCGATCCATGGTTTGTTGTTGATCATGGGCGGATTTTGCGTCGTGGATGAACTCGCGACACTGCGCCGACGTGAAAGGCGAGTACAGCAACTTGCCCCGGCGGGCGCTGTTAATGTCACGTGATCTCCACTGCCGTCTTCGGAGCACATCAGGCACCAGACAGGAATGGGCAGCTTGCCAAAGATATGAACGGAAATGTCGACCATGCCTTCGAGGCAGTTTAAGCCAATTTCAGCTTTGGATCTCGTTCGCCAGATAGCGCTGCGGTTCAAAAACCATGTGCGAATACCTTTTTCCGATAGTCCCATGGAGCAGACCATCCGGCTCTGCGCTATTTTGCTCTCTATGGCAGTTCAGGCCTATGTCGTTAATGTTCGCTATCGGTGGGCGCGGCCTCAAAACGGCGGACCGCTGCCGGAAATGCGTGACCTACTTTTCTTCGCGGCTCTTCCAGTGCTGACGTGTGTCGTCGGTTATATGGGACTAAGGCTTCGGATTTGGTCATGGAGCTTTGTTGTCTTCTGCGCTGGGGGCAGCTGGTGGATTATAAGCCAGGCACTGGCGGACCAAGGTCTCTTCTGGACGCGCGTTTCTTATGGCAATTGGATGCTAAATTTAAGTTTTGTGCTGGCGCTGTTTGGGTTTACCGCCGCAATTCTGGTGTTCATCCGATCCAGAAGGCCAAACGCGATCTCGCCATCGCTTTGGAAATTCTTCACCAGCGGTGCACTCATTCCGATCTGGTTTGTCGTAACGCTGGGCGTTGTGAGGTAGACAGCGACAAGCCTTCAGGCCAGACGACGTTCTACTTGCATTTTGGACAAGCGATATAGGGACGCCCATTCGGTTCAATCAGCATGGCTACTCCTTCGTAAGCGTCCAGTCAGGCTTTATCGTCGGCCTTCGTTTTATTCCAAGGCAATATCTCATCGATCATGTTGATCGGATGATCGGTAATTTGGTTAGATCGATCCGCCTGCAGAACCTAATCATGCCACCGTCGAACGAGATTGGGATACTTATCCAACAAGTCGCATTGCTTGTCTGGGTCGAGCCCCTGATATTTTCCCATCGCTGCCATGAACCTTGCTTGGAATGTCACGTCTACTTTTCGTTCGGCGACTGATCTTAGCCTCAGCCACTCGCCTTCGTCGGTCGATTCATAGCTCCAGTTGCAGTCCATCTGCCCTGCAGTAATCGCTGCAAGTCCGTCGACTTCGGCTGTGGTTAGCGGCTTTCTGAACTGGATTTCTTGGTTGACCTGGATTTCTTGGTAGGCATAGACCGAGACCAACGCAAACAGGACAGTTACACTCGCGATTTTCCAAACCTTCATTCCCGAGCCTTTCCCCTGGCAATGTTATCGGACCCGCCGCGACCAGCCGGGTGACAGGTCTTCAGACTAGACGATGTTCTACCTGTATTTTTGACAAGCGATATAGGGACACCCATTCGGTTCAATCAGCATGACAACTCCCTTTGTTGAACCGCCAGTGAGTTCCGCAGCCCCAGCAACATTCGTTGTCTCAGAGGAGCTGGTAGAAACATGGCCTTTGGGCTCACAGAAAATAGGGACGTGGCACGTCTGGCATGTTGTCGTAGGCGCGGAGAACCACCTTTAGCGGCATCAGGTTCTGATCATGATGCCAGTACACGATTTTTAGCCAGGTGGCCGCCCGGGTATATTGTCCGCGACCGATCCATATGTCCTGCAGATTTGCCTGCAGCATCCGCCGCCCAGCATCCAAGAGGTCATCTTTGTCGAATTGCGCTCGCCCCAGTTTTTGCAGGCAGATGGCATAAGCAAACTCACGTGGTTTTAACGTCTTTTTGAGCGACGGAGTTTTCGGCACCAGATGTCGCTCATATTCCTCAACGGCGGTTTCGTACTGGCCAGCCTGGAAGCTGAGCGCCATGAAATCATCGAGAATTCCGTCGATTATGAGCTTCCTGGAAGTGAATGGCAGTCCTTTGACTTCCTGAGGAATGAAGCGCTGCAGCTTATAATCAAACTTGTCGGGACCGAGTACCTTCGTAAAGCCCGTCCGCATGTGTTCAATTTGCGCGTCTTGGGCGACCTCCCACGTCGCTTCGTCATTTTCTTTGGTGTACATCCATTGGCCAAGGGCTTTGGCCCAGTGCAAAGTCCTTCGGTGGGAACAAGGGGTTCCGAACCTTTGCTCTTCTCCCCCTTCGATGGCCCTATCCAACCATTGAAGCGCACGCGGAAGAACGGGCGCAATCTCCGTCTCCAGCCACAGCAACCAACATTTGATGACCTCCTCCACGTGCCAGACAGCATAATTACCCATCGGCTTCGTTTCGTCATACTGCGTATCCAGATAGAAGCGGAGAGGGACTTCTTCGCGGAGGCAATTGTGTCGCAGAGCTATCGGATCAAATATAGGCATCTTCATATCTTCCTTTGGACCGCTAAACGCTCCGGCATGCTATCGGATTTGTCACTCTGGCTTCGAACCGCTCGGCAAGCGATGGGGGGCTAGCTGGCATCGCATCAAATCTCGATCTGCGTTCCGTCTTCGAGATCGGACTTATCTACCCCAATTAAAAGAAAGCCCTCGTTTAACATGGGCGCGAGGGGACGTGAATGAAGCCGATCCTTGATGGCGGTAGCCTCTCGCACTTCTTTGCCGGGAGTGTGCACGTTCGCGATGAGCCTACAGTCGAATGGAAGGTCGGACGTTCCTTCAAGGATGATCATCGTCCCATTGTGGCATTTCGACACGAAATGCTCCCAAAACTTTTCGCACTCACCGTTCTCCCAGTTCGTCCACATCCAAGCCAACCGATTTTTATTGCAATCGGTTATGGGCACGGAATTCCAGCCAAGTTACCTTGTCTAAAATACCTTCAGAAAAAAGATGCGTTCTTTTCCCTCCGGGTAGGCGACTGGTCTCGTATTCCCTTTTCGCTTCTTCTGAAAGACGAGCGAGGTGATGTGTGCGGCGGTCCCTAAAGCCATACCTCTGAAATGCGGCCTGCAATCGCGATGCCCTGCGCCATTGCCTGCCGCACCACTTCTGGGCGTCGAGCAAAGTCCATCGTGTTTGGTCCAATCGCTTCGAGGCATGCCTCATCCGGGGTAGTCACCGAAGTCCTTGCGCCCGAGGCGATGAGTTCATCAACCTGTGCCGTTACGCGAGATATCATTCGCTGCCCGACGGGACCGGGTGGATTGAAGCTTAAAACCAGAATGGTGTCGAACCGTCCGACAAGATCGGCATTGGCAGGGGAACGTAGGCCGCCATCCATGTAGTGTTTTCCGTTGATCAAGACGGGCGGGTGAAGACCTGGCAGGCAACAACTTGCTGCGACCCCTGTTCCGAGCGTGGCCCCGCAATCTCGACGCAGCACCCGAGGTTTTCCGACGGCAATGTCGACGACAACAAGTCCGACTTTTTCGGGCCAGGTGTCGAAGCCGACGATTGAACTCATGTGTTCAATGTAGGCCGCTGGACTGTCCGGAGTGGACGCTGCCAGGGCATAAGCACCAACTTCGACGCGCCCCGTGTCACCAGTCTGCGACTTTGCGAAGAGTTCTGGCAGCTTGCCAACCGCCTCGGGAGGATAAACTGATCCGGCCTTCCCAGTTGAGGCCTTTTCTCCTTCTGCGATAAGCGTCTTCGCCATCATCGTGGGGTCACGGCCCGATGCGATCTGGGCTCCGACGATTGCCCCGGCCGACGTTCCGAGAATGAAATCGGCCGACGACATGGTAAGTCCTGACTGTGCCAGTCCGCTGAGAACGCCGCACTCCCAGGCGACAGCAAGCGGGCCGCCGCCACTTAGTACCAATGCTTTCGACATGGTCGACCTTCGAACTGACAACACCACGGAAAGAAAACTGGGCTTGCGGACAGAATTGCGCCGTTAGGCAAACTCTGCGAGCAAGAAAAACCAAATGAATGCTACAGCCGCTCCCACAATAAAACGCCAGGCGCTGGTCTGCTTGATAAAAAATGCTGAAATCAAGATTGCGGCGACACCGAAGGCCCCGCTGCCCAAATGAAGCTCTGCAGCTCTTTCCCCACAAGGAAGGCAGCCATCTTGGCCCATCACATAGTAGCGATTTGCGAGATAGTAGCCGGTCGCCGTATAGCACCACCAGGCGAGAAATATTGCGAATGCCCAGGACCAAATTCTCAGGCGATTGCCAAGAAGACACATGATCCAGGCGAGAGCGCCCATCATGTCGAAAAAATAGTGATCAGCGTTGCCGTCGGGACGAAGGAATACATTGTCACCGTCGCCATAAGCCACCTCGTAACCTTGGTTGAGGGAGTACAGGCCAAGGACGATGACGGCACCTGAAAGAATGAGACGGAGCAATTTCTCCAATCTGGTGTCGGATGGCGCGAACCGAGTTATCGCCGTAAAGTTGCCGACCAAATCTCTAAAATATCCGTTCATTCTCTTCTCTCAAATGCTGGCGCTGCGGCAACTTGACGAATCGGCGTCAACAAAACAATCTCTGTTTCGGCGTGACCTGCGCCCAACCTCTCAAGGCCTTCCCCAGCATGGTCTTCAACGGAGGCAAAGGGACTTTCGTCTCAGGTTGTTGTCTTGGTCCTATCGTTTGAGCGTTGTTGCTGGGGAGCTTTCGTTCGAACGTGAAAGGCCTGACAATGACTGAGAATGGAAACCTCAAACGTCGCGTCCGTGCTCGCGCGACCAAAACTGGCGAGTCCTACACCACGGCACTCATGCATATCCGCCGGACTGAAACGGATATCCCTGTCGCCAAAACACTACGGCTGGCGGTAGCTCAAACCTCCCTGGTCGATGACCCTCGTGATGTCGACGCACTTCGCGCCAGCGGAATGGAAATGCGACGTCTCATGCACGAGGCAAAGGCTGCGGGTGCGCGGCTTATTCATTTTCCTGAAGGTACGACATGCTCGCCGAACAAGCGCGTCATGTCGGAACTCGGCACGAGGGAAATCGGTCCTTCCGACTGGAGCCGTGTCGAATGGGATGTCCTGCGGGAAGAGTTGAAAGAGACGATCAAACTCGCAAAGCGCCTCAAGCTTTGGACGGTGTTCGGTTCCGTTCATCAGCTCACGTCACCGCATCGGCCGCATAACAGTCTTTACGTCGTTTCCGACAAGGGTGAGATCGCAACCCGCTACGACGAGCGATTGCTGTCGCACACGAAGATTTCCTTCATGTATTCGCCCGGCAAACTACCAATCACCTTCGAACTTGACGGCCTTCGTTTTGGCTGCGCGTTGGGGATGGAGTCCCATTACCCGGAGATTTTCATCGAATACGAACGGCTCGGTGTCGATTGCGTCCTGTTTTCTACGACAGGTGAACTTCCAAAAGCCGCCCCTGCGTTCGCAGCAGAGGCATTGGGGCATGCTGCCAGCAATGCATTCTGGGTAAGCTATGCAGCGCATGCGCCGCAAAGCGTCACAATGCCTTCCGGAATTGCCGCTCCAGATGGCCGTTGGGCCGCTCAATGTTCAGCGACTGCAATGCCGGGTATCGCCTTTGCGGATATCAAAACCGATCCGGAGAATCTGTCCCGACCGTGGAGACGAAAGGCCCGTTCCGATCTCTACATTCCCCATCAGGTGAATGACGATCCCCGCAGCGACGGTCGCAATCTCTTCTGAGGAAGCATCAATGCTCAGTGGGGCGACTTCGTCCCACTGACATCGCTATAACGTTCGGCTTTAAGAACAAGGACAGGGCCTCCCAATGGTCACTCCGGGAGGCCCTGTCCGTTGCTACTGATCCACGATCTCCCGCATATCGGCGACGTCGATACCATGAGTGTCGAACCACCATTCCGCACTCATGTCAGGATGTTTGTCGCGAAGACGCAAATACTTGGAGCGTAACCGCTCCTGACGTTCGACCTCCTGCTCGAAATAGGGGTGATTGAGCGTGCCGCCCATCATATGGATGCGACGAAGCAACTTTCGCAGAACGTATCCTTGTTCCTTGTTGCCCGGTCGGTAGCCGCTCTCCACGACCTTCATGACAGTGTCACGCAGCGTCCGCAGTGCGTCGTCTGGTGGGGTGCCGTTGACGATCATGTCCAGACGTTCGGCACCGAAACCGACATCGATGCAAGTCCCGAGCGGATTGACGATGTTTCCGATCTCAATGCCGTTTTTGTAGAACTCGGTGCAGTATCCGCTGATGCTGCCATCACTCCATATGCATTCCGCATCTGAAACGACGGGCAAACGCCCACGATAAAGCGGCGTCCATTCGTCCAGCCGGTCGGGATGGATGGTGACATGATCGGGTACGAGACCGAGCGTTCCGAGAAACTCGATCCAGAAGTCGATAGCGTCGCCGACGCTCATCTCCCTGAAGGAGAAAAGACCGATCATCGTGAAGTGGAGAAAGTGCGTTCCGTCGCCGATCTCGTCGAGGTCGCCCATGCGCAGGCAGGCCTGGCTGTTTGCGACTGTCCCAATGTAGGAAGGATCGGAGAATAGGGGCTTGTACTGCTGCATGCCAGCGCTGCAGAAGAGCGTGGTATCGTCATGTGGCCGTACGGATTCAATGCGCGTAAAATTGATGCCCTTGGAAAGGCAGAAGTCTTGGTATTGCTGGATCAGGCGTCCCGCGATGACATAGGCAACCTCCTTCGTTGTTCGTGTGCCTTCGACAAACATAATGTCATCTGTCGCAAACGGCAATCCGCTACTTTGGAGCAGATATTTCCGGTGTTACGTCGCAAATGCCACCAGCGGTAACGTCGGCTCAATGCGGCCATGAGCGTTCAGACTGAGCCCTGACCAAGATCTCCTGCACGAACATGCTCTTCTCTGTAACCGATGTCCTACCCCCACGTTGTTCTCGCCGCCCTAATCTGTGATCGGCTTTCCATGGACGAGCAACGGGAGTTTCTCCATGGAGAGTACATTGGAGTTTCTCACAACCAGGAAGTCTGGACGTGAGGTTCACCGGCATTGGCCGGACGAGGTCAAGGCGCAGATCGTTTCGGAAAGCTTGAGACCTGGCTCGATGGTGAATGAGGTCGCCGAGCGCTATGGATTGCGGGCGAACCGCCTTTCGACTTGGCGAACGATGGCGCGGCAGGGCAAGCTTGTTCTGCCTGCACCCGATGACCCAGTGGAGTTCGCAGCGGTAGTCATCGATCCACCCGTTGCGGAGCCGCTGATCAATAAAACTAGCCGCCCTGAGATCATCGTCGGCGCTGTCACCATCCGCCTGGAAGAAGGTGCGTCTGCCGCCCGCATTGCCGCTATTGCGCGTGCCTGCGCGGTTCCGGCATGATCTTTCCGTCGAACCGTGTACGGATCATGGTCGCGACCAAGCCGGTCGACTTCCGTAAAGGTCATGATGGATTGGCGGCATTGGTCAAGAATGAGCTGCGCAAAGACCCATTCACCGGCACGATCTTCGTATTCCGGTCGCGCAAAGCAGACCGATTGAAGCTGATCTACTGGGATGGCAGCGGTCTGGTAATGGCCTACAAGCGGCTGGAGGAACACACCTTCACCTGGCCGGGTATCAAGGATGGTCTGATGACCTTGGGCCACGCACAGTTCGAGGCGCTGTTTGCAGGCCTCGACTGGCGTCGAGTCCGTTCCGTGGAGGCGAGACCGCCGGACGCCATCGAATAGATGCGGCACGATGACTCGGGCGGTAAATTCCAACGGCGAAGCGGCGTTGGTTTTGATAGACTTTCACCATGTTGGACGCCGCCGATCTTCCCGACGATATTGCAGCTTTGAAGGCGATGCTGATCGCGGCGCAAGCACGTGAAGTCCGCAAGGATGAGCGGATCGAGCGGCTGGAGAAGCTTGTTGCCGCTTTCAAGCAAGCCGCCTTCGGCCGCAAATCCGAGAAAGCTGATCCCGAGCAGTTCGATCTCGCACTGGAGGACCTTGAGACAGCCATCGCTGCCGTCCATGCCGAAGACGAGGCGGATGGCCCCTCGGGTAAGCAGCAGGCCAAACCACGCGCCGCCAATCGCGGCTCTCTTCCCGCCCATCTTCCTCGTATCGAAGAGATCATCGAGCCGGAAAGCCTGATCTGCGCATGTGGTGGAGGTCTGCATTGCATCGGCGAAGATGTGTCCGAGCGCCTGGATGTCGTCCCGGCACAGTTCCGTGTCATTGTCACCCGGCGTCCCAAATATGCCTGCCGTGCTTGCACCGACGGCGTCGCTCAGGCTCCAGCACCCTCTCGACTGATCCACGCCGGATTGCCCACCGAGGCAACCATCGCGCATGTGCTGGTGTCCAAATACGCCGATCATCTGCCGCTTTACCGACAGGCCCAGATCATGAGCCGCCAGGGCATCGATCTCGACCGCTCCACATTGGCCGACTGGGTTGGTCGAGCAGCATTTGAATTGCGCCCGGTCTTCGTCGCTTTGATTGCCGATCTGAAGCGCTCGACGAAGCTGTTCATGGACGAGACCCGTGCGCCAGTGCTTGATCCCGGTTCCCGCAAAACCAAGACCGGATACTTCTGGGCGCTGGCCCGTGATGACCGACCGTGGGGCGGCGGCACGCCGCCGGGGGTAGCCTTCACTTATGCTCCAGGTCGCGGCGGGTTACATGCCGAACGGATATTGCAAGGGTTCACGGGCGTGCTTCAGGTCGATGGCTACGCGGGATATAACCGGTTGATCGCACCGGATCGCGTGGGCCCGGACATTCAGCTCGCCTATTGTTGGGCCCATGCTCGGCGCAAGCTGGTCGAGATCACCCGCACTGGTTCGACGCCGATTGCCGAGGAAGGCGTGAAGCGGATCGGCGAACTCTATCGCATCGAAGACAAGCTGCGCGGTCTTTCCCCAGAAGCTCGCCTCGCCGGGCGGCAGGAACGATCAGCCCCATTAATCGCCGACATGCGTACCTGGCTGACGCACCATCGCGCCCGCGTCGCTGGCAAATCGCCGCTCGGCGAAGCGCTTGCCTATATCGCCAAATATTGGGATGGTCTCCAACTCTTCCTGACCGACGGTCGCATCGAGATCGACAACAACACCGTCGAGAGAACCATCCGGCCGATAGCCCTCAACCGCAAGAATGCTCTCTTCGCCGGGCATGACGCGGGAGCGGAGAACTGGGCGACCATCGCCTCGCTGATCGAGACGTGTAAGCTCAATGCCGTCGATCCGCTAACCTACATGACCAGCACGCTCACTGCCATCGTCAATGGCCATAAACAGAGGCGGATCGATGATCTGCTTCCCTGGAACTACCCCGTAATGCATAACTCCAAGGTCATGGCCCGAAAGTAGGTTGCACGGGTCGTCGGCTTTGCTGGCGAGGCGATTGATTAAATCAACATCCAAAAGGTTTGGGACCGGCCCAACCATGGGTCCCGATGACCGGAGGTTCGATTGTTGTGATGAGCCATTCATCTGGATTACGCCAAGAAATCTCCTTGAAGCTTACTTTGAGCCTTCCGATGTCTTGCCACCAGACCATCAGGATATCAGGAGATTCCATTTCTTTTGGTTGATATTGAAACGGAACTCCCCTCGAATTGAGATCAATCAGCTTGGAATACAGGTCCGCGTTCTCCCAGAGCTTGCCTTCGTCAACAAAGGCAATTTCTTGCCGGAGTTCATGCGTGCCCGATATCCGTCTACCCCCCGTGAGAACGATGCGACCCTCTGATAGATGAGAGACATTGAGCGGAGGAGGCTCTGCATGAGCCCCAAATTCAACCGCGAAAGGAAGTCTCCGTCCTGGATAGCTCATTGACGTTCAATACATTTCCGGTGGAAAAATCTCAATTTATGAAACGAGGTGGGTCAAGGCAATCAGCATGTCCACAGAATTGAAAGCTACTGCCGCAATCTCATAGCGGTGGCCTGAAAACATCGCTTACTCTTCTCTGCCGTGTAACGATCTCCATCATATGGAAACTGCTCCGCGAGTTGCTTCTTTAAAGTCGAATACGCTTCAGCGGCTTCGTCATGGTGACGGAGATAATCGCGAAACATCACTCGGCGCTCATGAGTGCGATTTTGTGGTGGGCAAAGATAGACGCGGAGCTTAGGTGCGGAGCTTTTCAATATGAATGCCCAGACGTCGTCGTACCGATTTCCACGAGGCTCATAGCCTGCATCAATAAGTTTCCTGCTGGCGCTGGGAACTGCTGCCAGACTCGACAACGTAATGTCGATGTCAATGATTGGCTTGGCAGACATTCGTGGAATAGCGGTGCTTCCGACATGGTCAACAGCCACAACACTTGTCCCAAGAATCTTTCTCAGCACAGTGTCGGCACTCGAAAAATCTCTCGGCCAATTCGGATCGTAAGGAACGATTTCGACTAGGGTCGGCATACGGACTTCACCATCCGAACTATTGTCTTCGCACAGCAGCGTACGAAGGCGCTACGATCTACATGCTATCTGAAGGTCCTGATGACGGCTAATGGCACTTTTGAACCCACCATCGACCTTCAGCCACCGGCTCGTTACGAGCATAAGCATAGTCGATTGACTTTACGAACGTTCCAGACACGAAACGGCTCAGAGTTCAATTTCGGAAATTCGAAACTCCGTACCAGTATCGTGAACGATATGCAGGTCGCGGATCATCTCGGCGGCATGCAAAAGCCCATGTTGCCATTCTTCATGTGGCAATCTCGCGGCTCCCGCCGAAACGGTGCGGATATAAATCAGCGCATCTTTTCCCGGTACCGGAACGATCCCAAGTTCTTGCCGAAGCTCTCTGATTGTGCTCACCGATCTATCCAGCATGTTGCTGACCTCGTTCGGTGACAACTTTTCGACCTCATTAGCGGCCCGCACCAGCTCGGCGATAAAATCTGTCGTGGCGCTCACGGTCATCCTAGAATCGAAAGAATTCGTCAGGTTAAAGTTGGACAGCAGCCGAACCGAGTCAAGCTGAGTTGTCCCGCTTGGCCCTGCTGATGTCGCGATTTTGCCCTTCAATGAAACGTACACCACCGTGTATCGTGAGAGCGAAGTGCCGTTCGATTCCAGGCCGCCAAATACCAGCGCGGACATATCGAACCAGCACAAAGTTGATGTTTGGAGAGCCAGATGAGCGTATTCGAAACGGCAATACAGGCAACAAACTCCGTCCTGGCAAGCCGATTTCCAGGCTATTCCTTTGCATTCGCCTCCGGCTCGATCATACGCGGCGAAGGGACAAAAGGCTCTGATATCGATGTCGTTGTGGTCTTTGATCGGCTCGAAACCGCTTGGCGCGAGACCTTTATCGAGGGCGACTTTCCATTCGAAGTGTTCGTTCAGGACCCCGAGACGCTCAGCTGGTTTTTCGAAAGCGATATTGCTCGTGGTTACCCAGTCATCATTCATATGGTCGCTACAGGCCACGTACTCGGCCCTAATCGCGACAAGGGGCAGGTCTGGAAGGACCATGCAGCCAGCGTTCTCCGGGCCGGTCCACTAGAGCTGGTAGGCGAGAAGCTGGACGCTTTGAAATACCAAATTACTGATCTTCTTGATGACCTGCATGGAGACAGGGTGGGTCCAGAGATACGCGCGATTGCCGCTCAACTCTATCAGCCCCTAGCCGACCTCATGTTGCTGGGGCGAGGGGCATGGTCGGGCAGGGGGGAATGGATTCCACGCCTGCTTCGAGAGACGGACCAGGAGCTTGCCAATAGGTTCGATGATGCCTTTCGGCAGGTCTCGCGTGGAAATGTCGAAGTGTTGTGCAACCAGACGCATGCCGAATTGGACCGGCATGGCGGCCCGTTCTTCGCCGGAGACAAGCGCATGGCGTCGCAACAGGCGAGACGAACGAGTTTTGTGGATCTGGGCTGATTGTTGCCTTCGCGCAAAGGCGAAAGCCTCAGTCTTCATGCTGACGAGGAGACCTCATGAGCAGCATAATGTTTCCGGATAGCAAATGGGAGGAGGCTAGCCGAACCGGTTGACCCAATGAACTCTTGGCATTCGATATGCAAATCTTACACAGAGAAGGAGATCAGGATGAACCGACACAGCTTCCTAGACGACTACAGCGAAGGTGCGCATCCCGAGATAATCAAAGCCTTGGCCGAAACCAACCTGGTTCAGCAAACGGCATACGGTGACGACGCGTACTCGCAGGAAGCACGAGCCCTGATCGGCAGGCATATGGGTGGCGTCGAACCGGATATCTGGTTCGTTGCTAACGGAACGGTTGCAAACATCCTGACCATCTCCAGCGCATTGCGGCCTCATGAAGCCGTGATCGCTCCTGCAAGCGGTCATATCGTTGTCCGTGAGACCGGCGCAATCGAGGCTACGGGCCACAAAATCATTACTGTGCCTCCGGTTGATGGAAAACTGATGCCGGAAAGCATTGTGGCCGCCCTGAAGGCCAACGCCCACTTTCCGCACATCACGAAGCCTAGACTGGTCTATCTTTCCAATGCGACAGAGGTAGGCACGCTTTACACGAAGGAGGAGCTTGAGGCGATTTCGACGCTCTGCAAGGAGCGTGGCCTTCTTCTCCTGCTGGATGGCGCAAGGCTTGGCGCGGCTCTTTCCGCGAAAAAGAATAACCTCAGTTTGAAGGACATTGCTGAGCTGACCGACATCTTCTGGATAGGCGGCACGAAGGTCGGTGCCCTTCTGGGGGAGGCCATCGTTATTTCCAATCCCGAGCTGCGCGACGGGTTCAAGTTCCACATCAAACAGCGCGGCGCACTCCTTGCGAAGGGGCGTGTGCTCGGCCTCCAATTCAGGGAGTTGTTCCGGGATGGGCTGTATTTCGATATTGCTCAGCACGCCAACGACATGGCGCAACGCTTGTCCGCCAAGATTTCATCGGCAGGCTACTGCTTTGCTGCGGAAACCGAAACGAACCAGCTTTTCCCGATCCTGCCCAACGTTCTTATCGAAAAGCTGAAGGATCACTTTGATTTCTACATCTGGGAGCCCCACGACGGGTCCTCGTCCGTTATACGTCTGGTCACATCTTGGGCAACTCAGGAAGAGCAAGTGGATGCGTTTGCTGCCAAGCTTGAAGAGTTCACAACCTGACCTCTACGTTGGCGAAACGGATCCTTGGGGGAGTGCCCAGAAGTGTATACTTCGGCCTTCATCTTCGAATGCAAGGCCGAAGCCCCGGCCCCAGGGAAAATCGAAACAGGCCGTACTCAGCTCGCCTTGTAAGGTGCCCTTGTAAGTTGTCTTTGTACGTAGGATACGTGCCTATTGCAAAACGATGCCGATGTACGTTCGCTACCCCGCAGGCAGCCTTGGTTAGAAGACGAGGATTCAATTGAAGAAATCGGACGCCCTGAAAATCATGAACGCGTTTCTAAGAGAGGCGGAGATTACCCGCATTCCGGTTGAACTTGGCCCTCTGGCGATCACCTTCGCGGGAAGAAATGGTCGATCCGGAAGGATGGCTCTTTTACTTCAATACGCTCAAATGGCTCGAAACCAAGCACGATGAGTATAAGATTATCGGGCAGGGGCCGACGATTGTATTGGCCGACGGACGCTTGCTGGACGGGGGTTCCGGTGAAAGCGCCAGCATGGTGTTGAAGAGGTTCGGCGTCGAGAGATCTGCACCACCCGTTTCGCCCAACTCAGGCGAGGCGCAATAATGGGATACGATCTTCACATCACACGAAAGACAAACTGGTTTGACGCCTCTCCAGCAATCGATCTTCACGAGTGGCTGGAATATGTGGCCAGCGATCCCGATCTTCAGCATGATGGCTTTGCCGAAACTCCCGTCGCCAAGGGAGACGTGTTGCGCATCGAGAGCCAGGGGATATGCATCTGGAAAGGTTATTCAGGTGAGGCAAATCCTGAAGCCATGGTCTGGCTTTCGTGGAACGCAGGCAACATTGTTGCGAAGAACCCAGACGAGGATGTCCGTCAAAAAATGTGGCACATCGCGCAATCTCTTGGTGCCAAAGTTCAGGGAGACGAGGGAGAGCATTATGGCCAGGATGGCGGGATGATCGAAACGACGACCAATGGTCCATCGTCTCCCGTCAATGCGGGTGCGTCTGTTTCAAAGCGGTCATGGTGGAAATTCTGGTAAGGCTCACCAAGGCGTAGCGCGGCTTCCCTTCCAAAGCAAAGGTCTGCTTTCTGTTGCTCGATAGCTTTCGTCCCCAGCGCTTGACGCGTTGATACGATTGTCGCCATAAGCAATGCAGCTTACCGCAGGTATCGGCACGGTGGATGTTGGAGCGTCGTTACCTGATCGCTGACTCAGGAGATCGTTGTATTCATGCGAGTTTTTGACTTATCAGACGTCGCTCCCGGCAGCCCATACAAGCAGTTCGATGCTCACGAAGCCATGCGAGGTCTCAGCACCAAACGCGTTGAGGCCGTCGGTTGCGCCACACCCACATTGGTTTCCTGCGAACCCAATCATGCATTTGCCGAAGCTGCTCGCCGTGCCTTTTACGATCATCATCCTTTGGTCATTCGACCAGACGATATCTGGTTCTGTATCGCTCAAGGCCTGGCTACGCATGTTTCGCTAAACAGCGAGGCGCTACGGTCCAGGTTCGTCGCACATGAAGGTCGAAAGAAATTTCTGGTCTCGCGCCCGGATTTCTTTCTTGGACAGGATAATCCGTGGCCGGAAATGTTTTCGGCGTTTTCCGAGCAGATCGCTCAAAACATTCCGCAGTTGAGGGATGTCCTGGGAGTGCGTTTTTCTACGACGACAGCCATGGAGACGGCGGCGTTTGATCTGTGCTGGATGGATGCGTTCAAGGACTACTTCGAATACGAAGCGCGATGTGGTTGCGGCATTCCACAGATTATCCTGCACGGAACGGCGGAAGATTGGCGGTCGATGATTCCTCGTTTGCAGCAAATGGCGCAGTACGGATTGGAAGAATGGTGCGCAACCCTGGTTCCCGTTCTGGAGAAAATTGCCGACACGGCAGCGGGCAACTTTGATCGTGAATTCTGGTTATCGTTCTTCCGTTACCTCGCAGGTTCCGGTCCCGCCGAACTCACGGGCTGGATCGTCACGCTATTCCCTTACCTGATCGTTGACTGGCGCACGGGGGCATTGGGGCCGAACGAATACTTGTCGGCGTGGCGCGACCGTCTCGAACGGTCGTTGGCACGCAGCGGCCCCGTTGGCGACTGGATGATGGAAACGGAGGGGCCAGGTCTTGATGCTCTTCCGCAGTCGCTTGCGAGCGCTCCGCTGCGGTTCGTCGACGTTCGTGATGAAAGCAAAACGAATTTGAGGCTTGTGGCGGGGATGTTCGGTGTTGCCCAAGCACCTGAGAACAATGCGTTGTCTGCCTCTTTCGGCTGGTCCGTGGTCTATGATGATGCTGAAGTCCGGTCTCGCCGACAGTTCGTGGAGGTAACATTCTAGCCCTGTGCTTGAATGCTTGAAGGACGCTTGTTAGAACCACAGCAGCGGTGCGGATAGGCAAAGCGGGATAAGCCTGGAGGGAGGATGCCCGGAACGCGGCCCGTGCCGATGTAAACCGGATTCATGCGATGGGTTCAAATCCCACGCCGCCAATCAAGGCTTCTGATCCTGTCTGGGTTCAGTAACGAAGCCCGAAAGTTGGTCGTGCTCGCCTCTATCAAATCGATATTTTGCACTCATTCCTTGAGTAAACTTAAAATGGTGTATTTATATGAGATGGGCGTTGCGAAGCATAAGTTATTGCTGACATTGATCTTGTCTACCTTGATGCTTTCATTTGATGGAGCATCGGCGGGAGATACGACGAGCTATCCCACATATTCAAGGGAATATATAAAGGGTGCGATGGGCGAATGCGTTTCCATCAAGGGATTTTCGACGGATCTTTGCAATTGCATAATCACAACATCCAATAAAATGACAGAAAACGACCCGGTACTTTTTATCTTCATTGAATATGCAAAGAACAGAGACAGCTTTAGTGCGGTTTATAAAGGTATATTGGACGCAGATGTGTACAATAATCACAATTTTACAAACAGAAAAGAGAGGCGTGAATTTGTAGAAGGCAAGGCAGCGATATTCGTGCACCGCATAAAAAAGGAATGCGGATAAGACTAACGGGCTGCCGATATGCTTCTGACGCTCCAGAAACGTACCTGTCTATTCGAACTGATGGACATCGGACTGACGAACGAACCACGAGTTAACAAGGCGTTGGGAGTGGGATGCTGCTTCCTCTGTTGCTGACTTCCACACATTGGTGCGCGATCCTGGTGGCACACGAGAGATCGTAGACCCTCGTCGGCAGATCAGATTTGTGTCCAGCCTGTCTGCCCTCGAAGGTTTTAAAGATCCATTAGCCTATATTTCGATAGATCTTCGCCCATATATCTTGGCTTCGCACGCCAGATAATCGACCTTTCGCTTGAGTTCCCTTCCTTATAGGATCGGCCATCGTTCATAACCGTCACGAATTCGAACAAGAATATCAGGTTGCTGGCGAACACGACCTCGTTTTCGAATATGATCGGTCGCTCGCCCAAAGACGTTGCAAGGTGTTTGATCACTTCCATCGGCGGCTCACGAAAAATATACCGACCATCGTAGTTTAGTCCATCGGCTTTAACGTCACCCAGTATCTCGAACAGTCCGGCATTGTCATATGCCAATACCAAGCCAGCACGTGTTTCGGTCAAAACATCTGGCTGAGCTAGGGTCGCCTCCTTTGCCAGCGCCCCCTCGATGTCGCTATCCTGGAACCCGATATCTTTGAGAAAGGAAGCTGCATCATCGTCGGGGAGGGACTTGCTATCGCGAAAGCTCGTTGCCGGGCCGTAAACGGCTAGAGCATTTACGGTATCGCGATCCATGCCGAAGGACATGCCACCGAGGCCCATCCTGGGCTTGAGCGCCCAGTGCGGACTATCATCTTTCGCCGGAAAGCCGCGCCAAATCCAAACCACGCCGTCGTACCAATCTATAGCTGCTCGTACCCGTGAGTTATTCTTATATTTTTCCCGCCACGGACTGAAGAGGGCACCAGGAACAGCCGGGACCAGCATAAGCGGTATGATTGTGAAAACATCGGAATAGAGATGCAGGCCGAGTGACGTCAAACCCACAAGAGTCAGTCGATATACCAGCAGATGTCGTTGTATGAGGCGCATGTTCGCTCCTCCTATCCTTTCAGGTAGAAGCCCTCGGCCATCCCTGGGAACAGGATTGGTCAGGGACGCTGACTGATCGTATCGATTGGGGCGGGAGAATCCAGCTTACATTGAATAGGTGGCCGAGATGATGGAGACACGTCCGACAGCCTGGTTGCGGGCCGCCGGGGGACGCTGTGCTGCCCGGTTCGGGGTGGCGTGCGAGCCGGTGAGAATTTACTGGAGGTTTATTTTAGCCGCCTAATCGGGCGGAGCGGCGAGCCCACCAAGCGTGATCCTGCGGTGTATAAGTCACTCCATGCCAACGCGAAAAAGCGGCTCGCCCCTCAATTTCGGCGATTTGCGAGTTTGCATAGATGCCGTCAGCGGGAAGCATGCACCAACCTTCCGATATGATCTCGCCCTCGTACTGCGACACAAAATAATACTGCTCAGCATAGGCATAAAAGCCGTCTTTTCGCTGGAGGATAACTATGCGACGTCTCGGATGAATGGCGGCACCGATCTCAACAATATCCAATTCTTTCACGATCAGCATCAATACCTCCATTGGAGCACGATATTCATTTAGCAAATTCGGGAAATTGAGAATAGAAACCGCCCGTGACCGCTTTATCCGGGTTTGGCTCATCTGCGCCATGACCGCCCTCAGCCCTAAGTGGTCATTGGGTTATGTCCGATACTCCGTCGCAAGTAGACCCATCATGAGGTCGTCATGCCACATGCCATTCACGAAGGCGGTTTCCCGTTCACGTCCTTCAACCACGAAACCGCACTTTTCATAGGCTCGGATCGCACGTGTGTTGTAGGCGAGCACCCTTATCCCGATGCGGTGCAGTTTCATTTCCATAAAAGCATGCCGTATCAGCAGACGGACCGCCTCACTTCCAATTCCTTTTCCAAGGAGCGCAGGATCGTAGATACCCACTGCCATGGATGCTCGGCGATCTTGGACATTAAAGCTATGAAGCTTGATTTCCCCGATAAGACGTCCTTCGATTTCGATGATCCAGGCGTGGGGATTTTCTGCTTGCCCTTGAGCCCAATTGTGGGCTGCTTCTCTTGTCATTGGCTTCGCGTCCGAACGACTTATCCCAAACATCTCAACGATATCGACGTCCGTCCCTAAGGCCAGTCGGGCCTCGGCATCATTGAGAGAGGCAGGCCTTAGCAGTACGTTTGCACCCTTCAGAATAACCACAGCGCCACCCGATACCAGAATTGGTCCATAGGCCCCACTTTAGGCAAACTCAATCGCATCTGGCAATGTCAGGGGGTGGCGCGAAGCCGCCTAGACATTCCCGCCCTCGGCCCAATGCGGTCGTTCGGCGTGTCGCAAATTTCGGTCACGAAGCTCTGACTTTTGCGAGAGGTGAGGGATCAACTCTTTCTTAAATATGAATCCAATTGGTAGAATTTTAGCTTTCTTGTTGTGCAATTGCGGCACTAATAATTTTGCCACTATGAAATCAGCATCAGGGTGGCGAACAATGCCCAACTTATCTCGCAGCCTACGACGGAATTTTCCAGCAGACACGCGTTCTGCTCCCCCAGTTCATGCCGAATATTGAGATGGAGAGCGTCAAAAACACCCTGCTCGGGCTTGTAATGGTGTTCACATTCTCCTTGCCGACCTTGGTCATGGCACAATCCATGCCGGATGATGAAATGTTTGACCCGGCTAAGGTCATCGCCGGAATTCAGATAGATCGTTCAGGGTGTCAGGAAATGGAAGCACGGCAGACTGCCGTTTGGGTAAATGTCGAAGGTAAAGGATATTGCCTCAGATACTACGCAGCCGGGCTCAACCAAAAAGGTGAAAATCCCGTGGTTGCCGCGTGGATGCCTGGCGATGTCATGGGTGGTCCGAAAAGCGTCGGTCATCAAGAGGGGATCGGCGTTGCCACGATGATTGAGCAGTCAAGATCACTGTCCGACCGCTATAGCGTGCCTTGGATATTCCTCGCTCGGCCGGGCAGCTACGGCAGCAGTGGCAAGCACTTCACGATCAGGCACAAACCTCTGGAAGCAAAGCTGGTGGCTGCTCAGATCGACGCGCTGAAAGCCCGCTATCATATTGGTCGCTGGGCATTGGGAGGCCACAGCGGAGGTGGCACGCTTGCCGCCGAATTTCTTGCCCGGCGCATTGATCTTCAGTGCGTAATTTTGTCCTCAGCTGCCGCTGCATATCGCGAACGATTAAAGCAGCGCGGGTTTGCAGGCCGTTTGAAAACGGAAGTATTTTTCGATCCTTACGATGCGCTCGATCAAATCCCTAAACAGCCGGATCGGCGGGTGTTCATGCTGGCCGATCCACGCGAGACGAATATTCCTTTTTCCACCCAGAAGCTCTATTTCGATGGTCTGAAATTGCGAGGGCACACCGCATTCATGCTGGCGCTCAAAAAAGCTGCTGCCCCCAAATATCACAGCCTCGTCGATTTTGGAGAGGCAGCGACCGGAATGTGCGCCAACGGGACGGAGACGGATGCAATCTTTCGGACCTTACGAGCAATGCCTCCGCAGTCAAATAGGATCACAAATTAACAGTCGCCCTGTCAGCCAAGCGATCCGTCCTCATTGTGTTGGAGAGATTTCCGCCGATCAGCGGGCTATTGGGCTAGTGCCGTTTTTGCTGCAAGTTCGAGCTGAGTGTCGACGTCGCTCCTCAACTCATCTCGCGTCAGGGGAATTGACTTGTCAGGTTTTACGCCTACGCCTTCGAATTGACGACCATCGGGAAAATATTCGCGTTTGGAGGATACTCTGAACGACATACCGAACTCCGTGAAATTGACAAAGTATGGTTGTCCCGTCGATCCAAAACTAGGTTCGCCGAGCACAAGGCCTCGCTCGCCATCCTTGAAGCGCAAGGCGAAATCTTCGCAAGCTGAAGCGCTGCCACCATTGATCAGCAGCGCTATCTTTCCCTTCCATGCGTGGGGGCAAGGCAGCGTTACGTCTGGGCCGCTCTGCATCATCGTTGTCGGCAATGCAGGGATGCTACCGTAGAAGGAGTTGGAAGCATCGGACTTGGCAATCGTCATGGGCGTGGATACCAATGTGCCGCGACAGGGCTTGGTCATAATGGCGGACAGCAAGTTGCCGGGTGAGCTGCCACCGCCGTTGTCGCGCAGATCGAGGAGGATGGCACGAGCATTTTCCACGCTTCGAATGGCTGCAATCGCAGCTTCCTCATATTTTGGATCGTCAAAGCTTGGAATGCGGATCACCACAAGTCCGTCCGAGCGCTCAACCGTTTCGACTTCGTTTGCGAGCGCAAGGCCGCTTTCCGGTCCAGTCGGTGATGCGGTCAAATCGATTGGCACCTGGCGGCCGTCATCCGTGCCGAGTGTAAAACGTTGCGGCAGCAGAAACGGGCGGAGCCATGTCATCCAATCAAGCGCCGCCAGGCTGGATTGACCGATGTGTTCGCGCACCGCCTCAAGCCATTCGTCGATAGGTTTGCCGTCAACCATGGTCACCACGTCACCAGGGTATAGTTCAGCTATCTTTGATCGGACAAGCGTCCACTGACCGTCGATCCGCCTCATCCTGAACGGTATCGATCCGGCCTGCTGCCTCAATTCTTCGTCCCAAAAGGAGGTATGGCCGTTCCGCAGACTTGCGAAGAAGCGCATGGTAGCCAGGGAAAAAGACTTCCGATCTGGCGCTTCCAATGCCTCTCCAAGATAGGAACGGTAACGCGCCTCGAAGTCATAACCGGGAGGTAATCCTTCCGCATGCGCAAAGTAGCGCCTGATCGCATGGTAGGTCGTTGCGGCGATATAGGCGCGATCTGTGATATCCGGGTCACGAAACTGGATCATATGGGCTGTCTCGCCATCAGCTACGGCATGTCACCTTTTGCTAGGTCATGACACAACAGGGTTCAGGAAGATTTAATCAACGGTGTGCTTCGAGCGGCAGCGTCGTCCGCGACAACAATGCCAGCGATCCTGATCCTTGGTGTTTGCCGAGATGCAATTGCTTCAAAACACTGCTCCTGTTTGAAAGCCATTATTTTGCTGCGTCTATCCTCAAACAATCATCTCGCGCAGATCGCGGATGAGTCCGCCGGGACCGTCCTCGGCGGCTGCATTAACACCAAGCTCCGTTAGCCAACACCACATGCTGACCTTGTGGAAAAGGGTGTAGAGCCAAAGTGCCCTTTCGGTATCAAGGTGATCGACCGGACCGTAGCCGTCTAGAATAGGCTGACAGCTGCGCGGGTCTTCATGCGCAGAGCAGAAAAGAGCCTTGGCAAGGTCGAATAGCCTATCGGCAGCGCGTGCATTTCCAAAATCGACAAGCCCACTCAATTCCAGCTTGCCACTCTTGCCACGCAACGCCAGCACATTGCCCTGATGAAAATCATCGTGGGCAAGGACTGAACCATCGCTCGCACTGAGAAGATCGAAGCTACCTTTGGCAGCCTCTTGCAGACAGCGCACCAACTCGGAGTCACCGCTAAGGTCGCGAAACCGCCGAAAGACATCCTCGAACGCTGTGGTCATATAATCTTCGTTCGTGGATATCGGTTTGTCGATACCGTCGTCATGTAGATAGCCATATGCAGGCATCGGAATCGCATGAATGCTTCTCAGAAGCTTCCCCATCTGACGATAGGCTTGCTTGATATCGGGCTCGGCCATCCAGTGACGGAGCGAGCAGCCGGGAAGATGCGTCAGCAAAGAATAGCGCAATGGGAGGAAGGACCTCGATTCATCGACGCGCAGCCAGGTAGGGACTGGCACCGTCAAATCTTTGAGCCAGGCCGCCACAAGTGCTTCCTTCATGGGAGCCCATTCGGGCTTGTCCGGATAAATTTTAAGGATCAGTGACCCACGACCGGGATCCGCAAGATCGATCTTATAGACCTCCGTGCTGCCGCCCTCCAGTCGGGAGAAACCGTTGAGCTTGAGATCAGGGTCAAGTTGCCGGATCAGCCGCAAAACCGTTGCAGCGTCCAGTTCGAAATCCATCCGTCGTGTCGGTGCCATTGCGTCAAATCCACGTTATCGGACATCTTTGCGGTCTGCAAAATCCGCCGTCCATGGAAGTCGTGATCCCTCCAGTTGGATAACCTCGCGGAGTATATACCGCTGGCACTCTGCGTTTTCGTGATAGCAGGATCGGGGATTTTGCGCGAACTGATATTTTACTTCGCGCTAATACCGCAAGGAGTAGAAAAAGTGAGCGCCGAGTTTACGGGGACTGGAGGTGTGGAATGCCTGGTTGGATAAAGAGGCTTTTGCGTGGCCCTTCATCGAAGGCGAAATTAGTTGAACTGCCTAGTGATGCGAGAGCCAACCTTGCCGCACACTCCCAGGTCAATCTTCAACCAAAATCCATCATGGAAGTTCCGGTGGCACTTCCCGTCTGGTTCAACTTCCCAGCGCATCACAGCAAACCTGCCACTTATGACGGAGTTTTCTGGGAGATCGAACCATGGGGGGAATACCTCTATTATCTGGCTGGCGCGTTTCAGAAAAATGAGAAGGGACTTCTGCGTTTCGGCACCGCTCCGTTGGAAATCCGAGCCGAACGCAATTTCGAGACCGACGCGATACGCGCACGTTTACAAGACGGAGACCGCGCACATATGGAGGTCCGCAGCAGCGAGCCTTGGAAGGGTATGACGGTTTATGACGCCTGCGACCTCTTGCTCCCCGAAGCACAGGCATCAGGTAACGAGAATTGGATCGGAGCATTCGAAAGCGTGCCTTCTGATGTCCGAGAGGGGCGCTCGCGCTTGATCTTTGGTCTCCACTCTCAGACCGGCGAACCCTTTGTTGAAGTTATCTACGAACGCTACTATCCGATATCCGCAGATTGCCGAGAGCCATTCCTCTTCGAAGTTAAAACCCAATGCAGGCTTCCGGACGTCGCAGTCGATGATGTTGTCAAGCTACATGAGGAAGTAGCCGTCAAATATCGCGATGTGCCTCCGACGCGTGTGAGTGGCGCAATAAAAATGTGAGTCGTTCGGCATGTTATCTTTTGAAACGCTAATCTGAATCGATAGCTCGTCGTGAGACGATCACGATGATGGCTATTCGGATGACTGATTTGAGACCACATATCATCCAACGGCAGCGGTACGAGGTTCCATCATGATCGCCTCGATCCCGGCTGCCTCGTCTTCGAAGAAGGAACGGCGTGCTTTCCCTAGACGATAGTCATTCCATCTGTGCACGACACAAAACCATTGAGCTTCATCGTGGCCAACGTCGTATCCTAGTCCGCCCCATTTCACACATCCTGGGAATTCGCAGAAGTGATCCGCCTGCGCCATTTCGTCGGCGGAGCGTGCTATCTGTGCGGTATCGTCAGCCATGGGGAAATCCTTCGAAGTTGAGCACGACCGACTCCTGGAGCCAAGCGTCGGGCTTTGGAATCACCATAGCAGGGTAGGGATTCGTTGGTTAACGGAGGGTTCTCCGCATGCGCCAATTTACGCTCGTGGGAAGCCGATATCCGTCGCTACCGAGCCAACAATCATCTGCAAGGTATGGCCACTGGCCGAATTGGAGTTACGCAGCCATCAATGGTCGGCAGGGTAGCAAGAATTCGGCGGGCCAACAGCCCTTACGGCAAACGCCCAACTCAGCATCTTCGCTATTTCTATAGATTCCAGAAATTCGGGAGGGGGGTCAAATATCTGATTTTTCACAGAGATCGGGAGGTCGCTTTCGCGCAATCCACTAAGATTTCACGCCAATCCACTAACTTTTGACACAGAATAGAGCCGAACCCTACGGAAGCTTCTTTTCGAAGAATCCGAATTATATCTGCAGACGATGTCCTATTGTTCGGCTATTCCGTTCAAACTTAAGCCTCCGAAAAGGCTAATCTAAAAAATTTGGTCTCGATGTGGCCGGGCTTCCATGCTGAAAGCAATGGTTGGACGAGCCATGAGATGCGCCAAGTGCCCAGGGAAGTCGCGAAAGCACGCAGCTGGATTAATCGACAATCTCGCACAATCGCGGTTCCAGACCGTCAGCACAGCGCAACGGTTAACAGGTTAGGGGTCGATGCACTTTCCGGGTGGTTCGAACAATCGAAGCGGAGACCTCGGGCCTTAAGTCTCCAAGAGAATCCGAGGCGGGCGGTGTCACTCAGAATTCGTTAAAGCCGAACAAGTGCGGAAAAAATCGCAGATTATCCGGAAATGCCGAAATAACGCTTACGGCCGAGACGATCTGAGACCAGGTCTGTCGTGCATCTTCCCAGCATAGCTATTTGGGATTTATTCGACAAATCCGAACTAAATGGTGTGTTGTCCGATCATTCTTCGGTTATTCCGAATAGTGTAATGGCTGCATTCGTTCAAATAGCTGCTATCGCCGCGCGTCGGGCTATTATCCAAGGTGAACTCCGAACCCCAAAAACTTAACTCTGCCTACAATAGACGGTTGCATTGTCGCGCCGCTGAGTTCTAGTGTCCTGGTGCTCTGGGGAACTTCGTATGTCGCTTTTGTCTCGCGTCTTTTTGGCTTTTATTTCGTGCGCCAGCATCGCGTCGAATTGCTTGGCCGACACCCCGACCTTTTCTGGCACTGGCTTTGCTGTCACCAGCGACGGATGGCTGCTCACGAATGCCCACGTCGTCGAAGGATGTACGCGGATCGAAGTGAAGGGGAAGGGCGATGCGACCGATCCCCGTATCGACTCGAACAATGACCTCGCGCTGATCAAGATCGCCGCCCCGGAACCGCTTAAGCCCATCGTCTTTCGACGCGCCCCGACGAGACTTGGTGAGGATCTGGTCGCCATCGGCTACCCGCTTGCCACCCTGCTGGCTGACTCAGTGAAGGTAACAACCGGGAACGTCAACGCGCTCGCCGGGCTGCGAAACGATACGAGGTACATCCAGATATCGACGCCGATCCAGCCAGGGAATTCTGGCGGCCCGATAGTTGATCACGACGGGTTTCTAATGGGGATCACCACAGCGACGCTTTCAAAGGAGACTGCCGACCAAATCGGTATAACCGCACAGAATGTGAACTTTGCGATACGGGCTTCGGTCGCGGACCTATTCATGCAGTCGCAGAGTATTGTAAGCCAGTTCGGCGACAAAGCTGCAGATCTGCAGCCGATCTCCACGGCCGATCTTGCCGAAAAACTGACGCCCTCTGTGTTTCAGATCCTCTGCTATGGCAAACCGGAGGGACAGGCGTCCGCCAAACCTCCCGAAGCTTCGACAAGTCTCCCTGTTCCGCCCGCCGTCGCTGCACTTATCGACGCCCGTGGTTATGATGCGATTGGCTTCGACTACAGGACCGTAAAGGACGTCACCTATGCCGATTGCCACCAAATTTGCGAAGGCGAGGACCGTTGCAAGGCGGTTACCTACAACACAAAATACGGCGTCTGCTTTCTAAAAGACAACGTCGTCGCCTTGATCAGAAATAGCGATGCCATTGCGGCTTACTCCTCTACGAAGGCGGCCAGTGTCATACTGTCCGATTTCAGCAGCTATTCGGGCATGGACACTCCTGGCGGAGACTATAAGCGGTTGCGGGACACAAACTACCTGGAATGCTTCACGGCCTGTATCGGTGACAACGCTTGCAAGGCGTTCTCCTACATCCCCAAGAAGTCGGAATGCTGGCTCAAGGATTCGCTTGGCCATCCACGCATCACGAAGGGTGTTGAGCTAGGCGTGAAATAGCGCGATGCGAATGGTCGGTAGTCATGCTTTGCTTTATCCCAACAGGTGTTGAAGCCTCTGATTACACGGCGGTACCCGAATTGTTGGCCGGATTTGCCAATAAGCCACGACGTTTGCTCGCCGACAAAGGATACGACGCAGACGCCATTCGCAAGGCGTTGCTTCTGCACGGCACGTGTCCGGTCATTCCATCGCGATCAACTAGAAAAAAGCCGCCACCTCGCGATTACACAGCTTATAAGGATCGTAACGGCATCGAGCGTGTGTTCAACAGGATAACGCAGTTTGCCGTGTGGCTTCAGAAGAACGCAAAGATCGCTTTATGAACGACGCATTAAAAATAAAAGCTGTACGCTGGAGCATTGGGGTCGCTAAACTCGTGGCCTTCATTTTAGCGTTTCTTTCCGTGACGGCCTTTCTTGCAGGCGGATTCGCGCATGGTTTTGTCCCATCGACAGACTGGATGAAAGCCACAAATTCCTTACGCTTCGCTGTTGTCTTGATCTCAGTAGTGCTGGCACTAGGTGCGGCTCTGAAGTTTTTGTTCGAGAGCAACGAAGGCGAGTTAAAGAAGGTCGGCGCAGTTCTGATCGCGCCATTCATAGGTTACGCGTTCGCAAGCGCGTCTATTGTTGGCGCTCCAATCATATTAGCTATATTCGCGGGCCATCATGTTGAGCTTCCTTATAAGGTGGCGCAAGCTAATGGAAAGGATCGCAAGGGGTGCAGGTCACCGGTGGATCTCCAGGATCTCCCTTTCTTTTTCAGCAGCCTTTGCGGGGTTTCCGAAGAATTCAGAGAGAGCCTGAGGCCAGGCATGCCGATTATCGTGGAGGGGCGCGGTACGAGCTACGGTGTTTATGCAAGCGATTTCCGCAGGATGGGACCTTGAGCTTGAACCTTCGGCGCATCATATCTTCCGCAGTCCTGTCAGTCTTATTGCTAAGTATAAATCCCGCGTTTTCGGGCCAGCCTACGACCGCTCAAGTCAGCGTCTGCTTCACCCCAGCGGAGCGATGCGAGAGCCGCATAGTCGACACAATAGACAAGGCGAAAACGTCAATTCGAGTGCAGGCTTACGCTTTCACGTCATTGCCGATTATCCATGCTCTTCAAAAGGCGGCGGAGCGTGGGGTGGAGGTGCTGGCCATTCTCGATAAGGTCAACGAACGAAAATATTCCGGTGCCACACTCCTGGAGGCTGCTGGAATACCGGTCTGGATCGATTTTGAACCGACTATCGCCCACAACAAAGTCATTGTCATTGATGAGCATCTTGTCATGGGCGGCTCGTATAATTACACGGCCTCGGCGCAAAAACGGAATGCCGAGAATGTCACCTTCACGGTGAGCCGAGAGATTGCTAGGGAGTTTCTCAGAAATTGGGACAGCAGGCTGAAGGACTCACGACCCTTCGAAGGGAAGGCTGCGGACAAATGACAATTCAATCACGCTTATGAGACACTACATATTTGCGGCTTATGACCGTGGCTGTTCGTGTCTTCGGTCATGCCTCGTCTTCCTAAAACTGCTCGTCGTCGGCGGACTTGGAACAAGGGAGTAAGCCAGTTTTTAACTATCTCCGTTTGTTTTGCTTTTATTTTACTCAATTATCGATTGCAGAACGAAAGTGATGTCCGGGGAGTTTTTTTATGAAGAGCGCAATTCTAGCAGCTCTAATTTCGAGTTGTTTGTTTTCGTCTGAAGCTTCAGCCACCTGGTTTGCCAGGACTGACAGTGGAGGCAAGCTTCTCGTGACCGGTGTGGCTGAAAATCCAGACCAGTCGGTTGCATCCGTTTATCTTACTTGCGAAGGCAGTATTGTGAGCGTTGAGGTCTTAACCGAGATGAATGCTTCGGCGATTGATATTGCGGACTACCACGGTACCAAAATCGTTTTGGGGTATAAAACCAAAGACGGTGAAGCGAAGAAAATGGGCCTGAATGGTGAGCCGGTCTTGTCGGCGGGTGATGGTGTAGCCATCCGAGCAAAGCTGACCGCTGAGCAGTCGTCAGCACTCTACAATTCAATCGGGCGCGGCAGGCGTCTGGACGTCGAATTGATACATCCAGAGCTTACCGATGACACAGGAGTCAAAAAGGTTATGGCCGATGGGTTTACGTCTGCGCTGATGGCCATGAGTAAAGCCTGCCCTGGCTTAGAATAGTTATTTCCCAGCCTTTCGCCATCCGGCGGCTCTTGCCTCGCTCTCCGAGCAGAACCAACGCTCGCCTTTGCTATAGGTGATCAAGGTTTCGACGTAATATTCTTGTCCTGGCATGTGGTAGATTTTCTCGCCACTGTTGTACGAGATGTTTCCTTTAATATTGCATGCTGAATTATAAAGCTCGCGCGGGACGAGCGTGTATCCGCCAGAAGCCAGGAATATGGCTGCCGAACTGCTAATGACAAATAACGCAAACTTGCTCATGAGAAGAAGATAGCGGAAAACAACTGAGGATTGCTTTCTGCTATCGGTAGAAGTTTAGCAAAGCAAACGCCTTCGAAAGCTCATCACTGTTGGGGGTCTGCTCCCGTGAGAACAAGTTTGAAATTGTGTCTTGTGTATGAGAACACCTCGCTGACCAGAGCTTTGCCCAGGTCCTCGCGTGACGTGCACCCAATTCCACAGGTCGAAGTTTCAGCCTATCCAACTCCTGGTTCAGCCGAGTGACATCGAACGTGCCGCACGTCCGTCTTGCTCAAAGCCTACGCGTCCGGTTGAGAACGGTGCTATCTATCGGATGGTGGGAGCGTCGGGTGGACCGTTCCAGCGACCTACGATACAACCCTCTGGTGATTATTGGGCGGCATGACTACAATCGAACAGCCGAGGGAATCGATTGCGGTATGACCATGGAATCAACAGAACTCAGCACTCCGAGCCAACAATGTCGATGCACGGTAATCGAGATCGATGAAGTACATCGGTGTTACCTCGCGGCCGCCATAATCCGTTTCAACGCGTTGCATGCTGGGACGAGCGTTACCGTGTCAGACCAAATTACGCTTTTTGATGACGGCACGTCATTGGTCGACGCGTTGATTGCGGACTTCTACCACTGTCTCTACCGGGAAAAAGTCTATAGCGAGACGCTTCCCCTTCGACGGGCGCTGATCAGTGGTGTCCTTGGGCGATGACCATCTTCCCTCTCAAGTTCACGCGATTGGCCGCTGATTATTTGTTCGTGGACGATGCTGGTGGCTATTTTCGCGCGGATCACCACTTCCTTGACCGATACGCCACTGACAATTTGACAGGGTCGGATGCCGACTTTCTCCTGAAGAATGGACACGCCTTCGAAGAAGTAGATGACGCCGCCTACCAGGGATTCTCCTATCGATGGGCGCAGAGGCTTCATCGTCCCCAAGGGCTGAACTACGTCATCCTCGTGCCGACACTTCGTTGCAACTTGGCATGCGGTTACTGCCAGGTGTCCCGCGTGAACGAGAAGACCAGCGGCTTCGACTGGACCGACGACATGCTGGCCCAAGTTCTTCGCTTCCTCGACGGCATGGACTGTACAGATGCGAAGATCGAGTTTCAGGGCGGGGAGCCGTTGTTGCGATTGGACCTGCTGCAGAAGGTTCGAGAGTTTGCTCGTAGCAAGTTCAGGGATGTCACCTTCACGGTGTGCAGCAACTTGCAGTCCGTTTCCGACGAAGCCTGGGCGTTTCTCGATGCACCAGACACGTTTGTGAGTACGTCACTGGATGGAGACCTTTCCGTCCACCAACGGCAGCGGACGGTCACGTCCGCTAAGACGGAGCAATTTGTTTCGAACCTTACAAACGCCATTGCCCGCCTTGGGCAGAGCAGGGTGTCCGCGTTGCCCACGCTCGACATCAACAATCTGCCCGCACCGAAGGAAATCATTGAAACCTTCGGCAGCTTTGGCTTTCGCTCTGTCTTCTTGCGCCCCATCAACCACCAAGGTTTCGCCCGGAAACGATACCAGACGATTGGCCAGGAGGAGCGATGGAACGACTACCACGGCCGTTTCGTCGACGCGTTGATCGAGCATAATTGGACAGCGGCCGTCCCAGTAGAGGAATTCTATTTCACGCATTGTCTTCGACGGGTTCTGCGCGGCGGCCACAATAATCATGTGGACCTTCGCAATCCAAACGTACTTGGCATGGATTATCTGGTCATCGATTTCGACGGGACCCTCTATCCGACCGATGAAGCACGGATGGTCACGCGGGTCGGGCAAATTGATCTGAGCGTTGGCACCATCTGGGACGGCATTGATCAATCAAAGTTGGATGTGCTGAACGAGGAGGCGACGAACACCTTCCATCCGGATTGCATCCACTGTCCATACCAGGCGGCCTGTGGCATCGATGTGATTGACGACCTGTCCCGATACGGGCGCATCGACATGCCGAAGCATGATACCGCGTTCTGCCGACGTCACACCGCGATCTTTGAGAGGATTTTTAAGCTTCTCTATTCGGATGACGAAAAGGTTCATAAGAGCCTCGCGATATGGGCTGGGTTTCCGAAGTTTGAGCCGTCATTGGCCCCGGTGCTCGTATGATTGATTTGCGCCTCAGGATCGATGACGTCCCAATCGACCACCCGTGTATCGTTCGTTTACGCACGGAGGCTGTCGAGAGCGAACATGATGCAATCCTGATCGAAAGTGATGAGGAGGGTCAGACCTTCGATCTCGCAGGCTATTCGCTTCGCGTCCAATGTGATCCCGGCACCGATTTGGACGGCGACGTTCTCCTCCTAATTCCAGGACGAAAGTCCGCTCATCGATTGGTGCGATCACGGTCCCGGCACAACACTTTCCTGGTCACGGAGCAGTGTGATCAACTCTGTGTCATGTGCTCGCAGCCTCCCAAGAAACACCACGCCGACCTCTTCGACCAATTCATCGTTGCTGCAACACTGGCTCCTCAAGACACGCGGATCACGATATCGGGCGGCGAGCCGCTACTGCACAAAAAGAGGCTGTTTCAGTTCCTGATGGTTGCCGCCAAAGCTCGGCCGGATATTTCTTTCCACGTTCTGACGAATGGTCAGTTTTTCGAGCCGGATGATGTTTCCGTATTGGACGAGGTTGGGCGAGATCGCATTTTATGGGGTATTCCGCTCTATGCACCTCAGGCTGATCTTCACGACAGTATCGTTGGAAAGTCAGGTGCCTTCAAAAGGTTGCAGCAGAGTTTTGCGACGTTGATGAAGGCAGGAGCGGCCGTTGAGCTTCGCACAGTTGTCCTTCAGCAGAACTGGGATGCATTGCCTGAGCTTGCGAACTATGTGTCAACGCGGCTGCCATTTATCGATGTTTGGGCGATCATGCAGCTTGAAAATATTGGCTACGGCCGGATGAACTGGGCGCATTCTTTCAAGGATACATCGTTGGATTTCGATCAGATTCGTCGGGCGATCAATCTCGCGATGGGGCGTGGCGTACAAACGTTGCTTTATAATTTCCCGCTTTGCACAGTCCCTTCACAGTACCGGTACCTGGCACCGAGTACGATTTCAGACTGGAAGAACAAATTCCTGGATCAGTGCGCCGGATGCTCGCTGCGATCTACTTGTGGTGGATTTTTTGAGTGGTATGATACTGATCAGGGGTTTAGGGGACTCTCTCCGCAATGAAGAAGCGTAAGGTTTACCTAGTGTCGTCCTTGATCGCGGCCGGGTTCATGCCGTCGAAAAGCGATGCAGCGCCCATTACCGGCCTCACCGAAAAGAAACCCGTGAACACTCTCTTCGAGCGGCTGCGGGTCAAACAGGTCTACACTTTGGCGGGTCACAGTTCGCATTCGAGCCACGCAAGTCATGCCAGTCACGCAAGCCATGCTTCCGCTTCCGGCGGTGGTTATAGTTTACCACGTGGCGACTATGGCAGTGGCGGCACTACCTATACGCCGCCGGACCCAACGCCGCGCTACACGCCCAATCCAGGGCCAGTGGTCAGAAGTCCAACCTCTATACCCAATATACCAGCGACGACTTCAACTGGCACCTATCCAGTACAGACGGCCCCTCAGTCGTCCTCAGCGAGCGATGATCCCGCGCCTTTGAAGACTTTACCTGGCAATTCCGGCAAGTTCCGTCGGATCGTCATCCAGGTGCAAACCGCGCTGATCGCATTTGGCTATTTCGGTGGCCCAATCACAGGACAGGTCGACGCGGCTACAAGGGGCGGGCTAAATAAAATGCAAGCGGCCTATGGCCTGAAGATGACGGGAACAATCACGCCGCAGGTCCTGACAGCTTTTGGGATTGCAACAAATTGATCGGATGGATCAGGACGGACGCGATGCGGTGGTTTGTGTTCTTTTCCGTTATCGTCACATCGATCACCTTGGTGCCAAGCCTTGGCCACGCTGCCATCACATTTGCCCACTTAAGAGCCGCAAATAACGATATCTTGCTGATCCAGGGAACGTTTGAAACGAGTGATCTCCCTGACAAGCTCGAAGCCGAGGTCAAGAGCAGCCCTCCGAAGTTTATCGCTTTCAGTTCACCCGGCGGCGACGTCGACGCCGCAATGGGATACGGCCGGGCAATTCGTCGCCTGAAACTCTCGACGCTTCAGGTCTCAGGGTCAAAATGCAATGCAGCATGCTTGTTCGCGTTCGTCGGTGGCGTTCGGCGTTTTGCTGAAGACGGTTCAGTGATCGTGAACCGCAATCTTCTGTCGCCTGGACCTACTGGTCAGCAGGCAAACGCGGACAAATTGAAAACCTATTTCACAGAGATGGGCCTCGACCCAACATTTTTCACATTCGTTACTGGTCTTGCCGATGGTGATCGGTGGGTGCTGTCGCTGATCGACATGGCTGGCTTCGGTATCGTAACTGGGCAGCCTACGCCCTATGTGGCACCGACAATGGAGGAGACCGCCGTTTCCGACGAAGCCCCTTCGGCATCATCAAATGTGGCTGCACTCCAGTTCTTTCAGGAAATGCAGCGGACTTGGTCGACCAATGAGGGAATGTCGTTCCTCACAAACAATTACGCTGATTCCGTTGTCTATTATGGCTCTCTGCGCTTGAAGGCGGATGTTCTGAAAGAGAAACAGCAGTTCGCGACCCGCTGGCCGGTTCGTATATATGCAATTCGGCCCGGTACGGCGCAGGCATCGTGTTTTGATACCTGTGCTGTCTTCGCGGTTATCGACTGGTACACCTACAGCCCATCTCGTAAGAAATCGTCCGCAGGCGCGGTAAATGCCGTGATGACCTGGGATCCGACGACGCATAAGATTTTGGCAGAGAACGGTAAGGTCACGACCAGCGACAAGTCCGTGGTTGGCCCTGATCGAATTATTCGTCGATGGTTGACTGACAGCGCTGCGTGCTCGCTGTCTTTCTCGCAGGATGCATGCAGCTCGCAATCGCTGCTACTGACTCAACTGGCCAATGGCGGTTGGTGCCGAAAATCAGATGCGACCTGGGGTCAATGCACCCTTCAGTAGCTATCGACCGCCTTGACGTGGTGGTGGCGTGTACGTGTTCTGCGTCTTTTTTTGCGCGGGTGCGGCCGTTTGAAGCGAGACCGGACGTTGGCTAAGGACTTCCTTCGGCACCCATCCAATTGCTGACGGACCACCCGAGACGTGGACCCATCCGCCTTCTGTCTCAAGGACGGCGAGCAAAGCATTTTGCCCAACCACTCCGACAGGAACGTATTTTGATCCCGGACCTTCCCGCAGCTGGATGGGTAGCTTGAGATAGGCGAATTTCGGCTCCGACGGGACGACATAGGGCAAGGCAGGCGGTTCGATTGATGCAACTGCGGGTGACGTGTCGGGTGCGGTCGCGGCAGCCGCAAGCGTTTCAAAGGCAGCAGGATCGGGAGTTGGCTCCTGCTCTGGTTGAAGGCGGCTGGAGGACGCCTGATCAACCGTCGGTGCCGAGGCTTGAGTACTTGAAGCTTGAGTACTCGACGCTTTGGCGGGTTGCACAGTTTGATCGGGGCTGGATGAAGAGGTTGTCGACATCGCTGCGGACGATTGCGGTGGAACTTGCCCTGCGCCGTTGCCGAAAACGGCCTGTGTTGTACTTGGCTTCGTCGAATGCCCAGCGTTTTGGAACAGGGCAATTGCAACAGGGAGACCAAAGATACCGGCGACAATAAGTGCTGTAGCGCGAACGCTATTCTTTGGCTGAGACACGGTAGGTAAAACGGAACCTGGTGCGGATTGCTGCGACGACGGTGTCGCCATCGCCGGGATTGCTTTCAGAGCCTCCGAGGCTTCGGTTTTTGCCCTCGCCAATGCCCGGCAGCCGTCAACAAAGCCGGACAGCTTGCCAACTTGTGAAAATTCCAGCACCTCGTTCAGACCGCTGTCGCTTTGTAAATGGAGGGTGTCGTAGAGACAAACGGGCAGTTGGCGGTTATTTCGAAAGCGTCGATCAGGTCCACCGCTCTTGTTCGGATGCTGCCAGGTGTGATCGACGATTTTTGCGTCGCGTGGGACGTGGCCATCTTCAATAAATCGCGATTCTTGCCAACGAACGCGAAGGTCGGAGTACGATACCGCTCCGAAGCGTGAATTATGGGCGATCAGGGCAACGTCGGGCATAAAGTATATGACCTGCTTGCCGACCTGCATCGAAGGTGGCGTGATGTTACTTTTGATGACCTTCGGCAAAGCGTAGCCGAGCTTCGTCGCTGTGCGTTTGACCAGATGGGAAGCACCCGCATTCCGTTTCCAAGTCGTAAGATCATTGATCGCACCGCCAGCCTCAATATGCCATTTCCCGGCACAGCCGTTTAGGCCATCGAACGCTGCGACAATGTCCTTGTAGGCTTGCTCAACAGGGCCATCGATATCGTAAAATAGGACAGTCGACCGACGGTAGGAGTCTAGCCATGATCCGATAGCCCAGGCGGGTAGGGCGGCGATTAGGACCCAAATTCCTACCGGTGATGCTCTCACAACCAGCAAAATGCCGAGCAGAGCAAAAATCCATCCGAAAAGTGCAGACAAACGCCATTGACTGGCCTTCGCATTGATTTCGTCGAGCAGATCGCTGAATTTCTCGTCGCGCATCTCCATGACGTCGCCGGACTCGATCTCCATCATGTTCACGGTGGATTCTTCGAAAGTGACCTGCACCGAAGGAGGGGGGTGTCGCGCTACATGATGACGCTTGCCCGCAGAGCCAAGTGACGCACGATAGTAAAGGCCGCCGCGTCCGGCATGGACATAATGACCTCGTGGTCCGGTACCGACGCGAAGCCCTTTCACGCCGACGGAGACGCCGACGCCACCTTTGGAAAAATTAAACCGAAATGGCCCCGCCTTGACCGATTTTCGAATGTAAAATGGCACGCTCGCCCCCAGCACTGCAACGGATGGATGTTACATGGTTTCCTCGTTGCAACGAATGGCTTTGTGATCAAAGAAATAGTTTTTTGGGCGAGGTAGGTCAGGTTCGAAAACCATACCAGTACCATAATCGGAATCGAGCCCTCCTCCGAGAGGTGAAGGGCTCCCATCTGGAGTGTGGCCTGCGCCTGGGGGAATTGCATCAGGGACCGGATGTCGGATGGAACGAAGCGCCGTGGAGGCCGAAAATCTATTGTCATCTTGTGGACAGCTTGCTTGCTAACGGAAACCGTGGCTATTCAACTTGAAATTGCGCTGCCACTGTTGCTCATTACCACTAATGATTCTCGCAAGGCATAAATGAATGGCTGAGACTGCTAATATAGCCCGCATGGCGGAAAAGCTTTCGGACGAAATTTTCGAGGAGTTCATGTGGCGCAAGGCCGGGCCAATGAATCAAAACTGGCCGTGCGAACATGAAGAGGCACATGGCGTGTCTCAACATCCAACCGACGTGGTTTTCTTCTATGACGAACCTTATTCAGAAGCTCGTCGTCACATTCAGTGCGATCTTAAGAGCTACGCCAAGGCCTCGATCACTAAATCTAGCATGAAGGCCGCAGCATTAAGCTTGGCGATGCAAGTCACCTGTGCCGAGACGAGTGAGCGGTGGCAACAGCTGTACGTCGACAAGGATGTTACTGCAGCAATCGCGGGCCTGCTCTTTGTCTATAATCATGACGATGAGTTTGACAAGGATTTCGACCGACTTCTTGCCGATATTAAGAACGAAGAACTCAATCTAAATGAAGAGTCGCGACTTTTCATTATGGGACCAGAGCTTATCAATTGGCTGAACAGGGTCGCCACTGAAATCAAGATGATGCGCGGCAAGGCGGAGCTTCCGGATAGAGAGGCGACGTATTTTTATTATCCCCAGCTGGTTCGAACTCCTTACGTTCAAATCGTGCAGGCTCGATCTGCGACCCTTGAAATGCTGACGTCCCCGTGGATCGTGCTTCGTCACGAAAGCAAGAAGACGGGAAGGAAGGGTGTGGTAATTTTTCACAAGAGGCCAACCTCGCAGGACGGTTTGGTCTATCTCCTAGATTACCTCAGACAACACGAACTATTAATTCCCCAATTGGAAGTGCTAATCAAGGTTCCAGAAGCCGATAAAGACGCCTCCATCATTCTTCAGAAGGCGATCAACAGCTATATTGACAATATAAGCGGTTCGAATGCCGACTCTGATATCGCAGCATTACTGAAAAAAATTAAACTGGATTTCGTTCCTGAAAATAAAAGTTCATTTTCTGAAATACAGATAGGTATGGATTATGCGAGATAAGAGAACTCAGCTGTATGCAACCGACAAAGACCTTTTCGATCTACTTATCTCTCCGAAGCAGAGGATCACTGAACGTGTGATGCTTGAACTCGCCCGTGACAGGGGTATTTTCTGCTCGCACAAGGCTTCAAGAGAGGAGTTGGCAAGCTACCTTTCGGGCTTAACCCACGACCTCAATGATGTTGAAGGCCTCATCAAGCAGGGGGAGTCCGGCACAAGAGGGGAAAAAACGACATTCCTGACAATTGGCGCGGAGATTGACGCGGCAAGCATACGACGGGCCGTCAACGAATACGCAAAGGCGGCGGGGACCGAAATAGTCGCGCAACCCGTATCGGGCGCAACAAAGGTTAGCACTAGCATTCAATACGACGAGTTTGATTACTCCCGCACCAACCTTCTTCAGCGACAGACAAAGGTGGCTGATATCGAGTTCAGCATGAGCGATGGACAGGTCCGTGTTCGTTTGCCGTCTACCGATAAGGCAAAGGATATTGTCGCCAAGATTATTGATCTTGTGGAACGCGACAAGAAGACGACCTTGCCGCAAACGCAGGTAACTGTCGACGATCTGCCACCGGAGTACCGCACGCGGTTTTTCCTACATCTTACGACGAAGATGCCTGGCTATCGCACGGATACTGTCACGAAGCTCAAGGTCGCCGCGAAAAATCCCGCGCCGGAAGACGACGACGACGATGCTACCGACGAGGCTGAATCAAAGATGCTTCATCTCGTCCAGAATGTTGCCCTGACTGGCGAAAACCTGCTCGTTTCTCCCCAGTATCGGCAACTGACCGAAAGCGGCTTCTTTGTCACATCTATGACTTGGCGAGCAACGCAATTGGACGAGCCGCAGGATCGGGTGCAGTTCGACGTGTCGTTCGAAAATGGTCGTGCGGGCACCGGTTTTCGCTATCTCATGCGGATAGCAGAGAGATCATCGAGACACACCTATCCGCAGAATTTTAGCGCTCCGAGCGACGGGCGGAAACGGCATCTATTCAGCTTGGTTGAAAGCACCGCCCATTCTGTTGTGGCAGCATTACGTGCCGAACTGGATGACGCGAAATGACCAAGGTTCGCTGGTTCGACTTGAAGACAAAAATGCATATGCGGACCCTCGCTGAGCGGCTTGGTGAACGGAAGTATAATCGCGACATTGGAGATGGCTTTCAGATCGACAAAATTCGGGCCAACAGCATTTCCGGCGAGTACATCCAGCGTGTTCATTATGCAGAAGAAGTCATCGACCCCGCCGGTCAGCGGGAAACCTTCGAAAGATTTGAATATCGGCGCATGCGGTTTGCCGTCAATGATGGGATGAATCGCATAGAGTTCTGGGATAGCGGCCGCCAACAGAACCGTTTGATAACGCAGTTGTTAGAGGCTTCAAATTTCGATCTGACCATTACGCCTATCTCACTTAACCCTCAGGCCTGGGCCAAGGCGTTTCAAGCGGCCATTGATATCAAAACCAAAGTGGACAGCATCCATACGAGAAACATCCGAATCGGAGAGGGGGCCGTCGCACATCTGCAGATTGAAGGTACGTCCGACCTGACCGCCGCACTCATAGAATATAGCGGACGGAGTGATCTCGTGCCTGACAAGGTCCGGCTTCGTATGCAAGATAGACTTGGCACTGTAACCTTCGCTTCTTCCGCAGTAATTGATGTCAAAGCGCGAGACACGCTGCCTTTTATCGAGGTTGCGAGGAAGACTCTTGATATTGCGCTTAAAATATAAATCGAAGAGATGCTTCGGCCCTGGCATCATCCGTAAGCGGCGTGCCGCCCGTACCTTGACGGAAATCATCGGTAGATTTGATGCGCGTAGCATATCCTTGGCGTCAGTTAGCCTGAAAATGTCGTATCGCAGCTTCTCGAACATCAAGGAGGGAAACACATGACCGAAGGTTTTGTTTGCGCCAGGGGCGCTCGGTGTACGATCCTTCTTCACAGAGATACGACGCTCCCTCGTTGGCGGCTGGCCGACTAGTTTGGCTTCAGGTTTTGTGCTGATGCGAAGGATGTTTTCTCAACCCGCCAATTTCACCAACTCTCTTTCAAGGCGTTCCATTATTGAATGCCGTAGCCCAGACACCTGACGCAGAATTGGCTTTCCCAGAGGTCCCATCGCTTTTGACGCCCGTTTCGCGTAGGTGGTGAATGTCCAGGAACGATAGTCATCTGATTTACTTTTGAAATCTTCGACTGGGCCAAAAGCCTGGATCAGCTCCTCAACGTTGACGCGGCCCAGAATGTCGGTTGCCGTTTTGCCGCTGTAGCGTTTCACAAAGCGTATCGCAGCTGCCTGACTTACTGAGGCAATCTTGCGGTGCAAGTTGCTCATCGTTTTGTCGCGGATGTAAAGTTGACGACCGTCGTAGCGAAATCCAAGGTACTCGAATGGCTTATTAAACGTCGGCTTATCATCGTTTCCTGTCGCCTTAATCACCGTCACGATTTGCCGGGTACCATCCTGCACGAACTGATGAATTGCGGACTTTTTCTCCTTTATTATCAATCCGTGACCAAGGTCGGTGATCGCTGAGCGCACGTCGGCCTCTAGCGCAATAGCCTCATCGCTGGAAATAGGAGCAATAATAAGAATATCGTCCGAATACCTGAAATAGGTGCCGCCTATTTTTTCACAAATGTCCCGGACATATTTGTCGAATTCCAGGAGATAGGCGTTCGCTAGAAGGTCTGAGAGCGGTGCCCCTTGGGGAACGCCTATGCCGGTTTTGTTGACATGTATAATATCCGGCGTTGGCCATGCAATCTTCTCACGGAAAGTCTTACCGTCACAAAGCTTGATTGGAATTTCATCGCGGGCACAAAGATAGCCCGGGCGCTCCTTTCCGTGCCGGTCCTTCTTAATACCGTAAAAGCCTAATCGCTCGTACGCATCCTGAACATTGATGAAAGCGTACTGAGTTATGGATTGGAAGACTTTGAAGTGGTCGGGGGGAAGTCTCGATTGGCCAATTAAGCCTGCCCAAGTCGCTCTCAGGTGACTGTGATCGAGATTTTCGAAGAAGCTACTAATATCTAGAGCGACCGAACAGCAATTTTTGAGATTCTGTACACACTCGGTAGCAGCAAGAGCAAATTCTATATTGCTCTTTCCACCGATTCCGGTCGATTTGGGAATTCGCCGGTACGCTATGACCGAATCCGTGAGACGCTCTGCATTCAGTTGATCTTCGTAAGGCTGAGAGAGCAGATATCTATAGTATGAAAATATGCAGCTATCGAGCCGTGCCGCAAATCTGATCGGTCGATCTTTCCTCTCGCCGTGGAAGCCCTTTCGGGCAAAACGCGTCCAGCCTTCATCATATTTGAGAAATGGGTAAAATGTGTGTGTTGCCACATTTGCCGCTTGCATTACGAACTGCCCAGCGGCTTCAGGTGTTACTACAGGATCAAAATGTGGATAAAACCTGATCACAGCGGTCCAAGGCTTCACCAACATCTCCTGTGATGATGCGAGAGGCGGCAAGAGCACCGTGTGCATCGGTTATGCCCTTGCCCCCAACTGTTTATAACGGGTCTATCCTACCCTTGGGCACAATTATCGAGAATATATACTATGATAGCTGGACGAAGATATTGTCTTCGCTGGCCTTCAGCATACAGCTTCACACGGAGGTCCGGATGGACATCATCGCACTACTGCTGGCAGCTTTCGGGCTTGACAGCTTCAAGCAAAACTCTGCTCCCCCCGGTTGCCCATCGTGATCAGATTGGTTGCACATAAGTATCAACAAACCGGCGTTCAAGTGAACGATATGTTATTTTTCAGCTTAAATTTGCGATCCGCGACAAATAATCTGCCTGTTGATTTTTGTATGCTGAAAGTCCCGGAGAGAGACAAATGGGCGATGGCGGCAGGCGTTATCGTTGCCATCCGAACAGAGCGGCCCTGCGTTCCCGGTCTTGCCTCCGGCGAAATAGCAGATTTGCATGAGCGGCACGGCATTGTGCGGCTGGAGCGCGATCCTCGTTTTTAGGGTGGTTGGTCCGCATGCCTGCCCTTAGGCCTCTTCATCGCAAGGCGCTTAAGCTAGTCATCCAATATCATTAGGTTGGAGTTGCCTCAGTCATCCGAGGACTATCGGATAGACGTAGAAGTGTTTGCTCTGAGCTATGTCGACCGATTATTGATCAAGCTTGAGTCGTCGCGCAAGCGAAGCAGCCGCGTCGAAACAATTTCTATAAATCGATGGCTAAGTCGGAGCGAAATCCTGACGTATCCCGCTCGCGACTATATCCTCGTGGATTGCAGATTACCCTGGTCTTGTCCGCCATATAGTCGCGGGCCGAATGGATATGACCATGAATCCAGACCGACGGCCGTCGCCGCGCAATCAGGTCAGATAGATCACTGGCAAACGCAGCGTTGGTGGCGTGGCCGTAGAACCGGGGATCGAAGCTTTCAATCAGCGGTGCATGATGCGTGACGACGACCGTCCGACCGTCGAACGGCTTCGACAATTGCTGATCGATATATGATCGGCTTGCGATGTGGCGATTGAGAATCTCGTGCACAGTTACCAGCCCGATTTCACCCGATTGGCGTTCGTCGGATCGGAATATCGCGTGGAAATCTGCCATCTGCCATGGCACGAGTTCAAAGGCTTTCGCCCGCCGCTCCTCTGGCGGAATGTGCTCGTCGCCGCCAATCGGGACAGAGAAATCCGTCCAAAGGGTAGCGCCGACAAACCGGCATCCCGCGATCTCAATGCTTTCATTTTCAAGGAGATGGATGCGGCTGCCCCGGACAAGGTGGCGGGCTCTTTCCAGCGCGAAATCGATACTTGAACCGTAAAAATCATGATTTCCAAGCGTTAAGACGACAGGCATATGCGGCTCGATATTCCGCTGCAGGTAAGCGATGCTCGTCGAGATATCGTTCGAGATATCACCGGCACAGATGCAGATATCTGCGTCCGGGATATGAAGGGACGTACCCAAAAGAGTGTCCATAGGGGAGGTGTGGATGTCGCTGACGATCCATGCTCGCATTCGGCCGTTCCTTTCATGAAGACAAAGGGGGAGTGGTGACGCGCCGGGATTTCCGCCGCTGTCTCTTTAGTTTTGAGTTTTCGGGGCCCCGGTTACGTCAGCCGGATTTCACATCGTGTCCGCCATGTGCCTGGAATTCAGGTTCGGCACCATGGATCACGACAACGACCTGAGAAGGCTCTCTTTGGGTTTCGACAAAGGAAACGCAGCGAGAAATAGTGCTCAACATTTCCTTGCCTCGTTCCCATCCGAAATGTCTGCTCCCGGCCAGAGCATTTTCAGATCGTTTCCTTGAAGGGTTTTCATTTCGGCTAGCTTTACGGCAACCTGAACCAGGCTCGTTTCCAGGCCGCTGAGCATGTCAAAAGCTCGGTCGTACTGTTGTTGAAGCAGTTCGTTGACCTCAGCTTCCAGACGCTGGTCCTGCCAAAGGTCAAGAGGACTGTTGGTATCGACCGATCCAGGAAGATAGTAGCGCGAACTCCCAAAGCCGTGCTCGGTCACCATTTTTACAGCGAGCGACGTCGCCTTTGCGAAGTCACTGTCTTTGCTTCCTGAAGACATTGTCGAGGTATCCTTGAAAAACACCTCCTCTGCCGCAGCGCCAGCAAGATGAAAGGTGATCATTTTCATCATCTCCCATCGCGTCCAGAACGGTCGCTCAGGAAGCTCGATGACGGTAATGCCGTGAGCGTCAAGCTCAGTTGAAAAGGTCTCGATATTATCAAAAATTTCGACCCTCTCGACGCGACCGACCTTCAGCATGTGCGCCACGAGCGCATGTCCGGCCTCGTGGGTGGCAATCCGCAGTAGGTGGTCAAAGTTCAGTGCGGGCAGCGGCGCGATTTTACTCCGGATGTCGTCTATTGTTACAGGCCGGTGCTCCCTTCGGGCGACCCGGCGGGCCTCTCTTGCCAGGCGCTCTAAATCCGCTCCGCTTTTTCCAGGAAGTCTAGCCGCGATTTTCTTGAGGGCAGGGTCTTCCACTAGCGATGGCAAGTGAAATGCAAGGATTTCAGCACGAGCATTCGCGTCCGGCATCGGGAAATAAACGTGTTTTTCCAGACGGCCGCTCCTGATCAGTGCGGGATCGATCTTTTCTGGGTGATTGCATGCGCCGACGACGATCACGCCTTCACGTCCCTCAACGCCATCGAGGCATTCCAAGAGCCCATTGACGACTTGGGTGGAATAATCTGCATGCCTTGATGGAAATTTCGCCCGGTCGCCAATCGAGTCGAATTCATCGATAAATAGCAAACTCGGCGCATTTTCCTTGGCAGCCGCAAAGCATTTGTACATTTGCTTGAGCAGATCGCCGAGATGCCCATCCTTGCTGCTTTGCCATTTTGCAATCGACGTCGCTTCCAAATGCATCCCGCATTCTGCTGCAAGGGCTGCCGCGAAGCGCGTCTTTCCTGTGCCTGGCGGGCCGTATAGCAAGCATCCTTTGTCGACCTCGGACCAAGGTAGTTTGCCATCGCGCCATTCATGGATGTCGGTCTTTAGCTCCCGCGCCCAAACGCTGGCTTCTCCAAAGCCCTTGGAGACATCGAGTTGCTTGGTATCGTTGGAGCCCGAACGCTGGTAATTTTCCTCTGCAAGCCGGACGGCGATCCTTCTGACAGGCTGACCTATCCGAAAGATCGCTTCCATTCTCTCCGAGGGTTGCGTCGCGATGATCGCAGCTTGGTCGTCAGTAATACTACCGCAGCCTCGCAGTCGTCCGAGCGCCTGGAGATGCCGAATGTCACATAACTTAAGTCGGTCGAGCATCGTCGCTGCAAGCTCGAAATCCTCATGAATAGGCGAGCCTTCAATGAAAAATACGATCAGTTTACCAGACTTTAGGTAGTCGGTTGCGTCGACTTCCCAACTGCCCCGTCTTTGGGTAGTTGGATGCATCAAATAGCGAACATTCTCATCTTTAAAGATAATCTTGACCGCTTCGTTCACGTCCGCCAGTCGCCAATGGCTGGGTACAGCAATTAATGCCACGCAAGAGGGCTCCGAGATCGGACCTATATTTCGCCGAAGAAGGCTTATCAGGGCACAATAGGCAAGGAACTCCCGCGCAGAACCACGTGCGATTGCCGCGCCGCTGTGCTCTGTTCTCAAGAAGCTCGCAGATCGGGAGCCTTTCAGCTGCCGTGATACCTCCTGAAGTTTATAGATGTAATTATCAAGTTGGTTGGCCAAAGACTTGTCCATCGATGTTCTCCGCGCAGGGGTCAGATGTCCAAAAGGCCTTGGTCGAAACGGTACCAGCGGCTGAGCGTCCTCGCGAGCTTTCGCTTTCGGTCGAGATAGAAGAGTTCGGACGTAATCGCCGGGCCGTCCTTGATCGATGGGTGTCCCGAAAACTCTCCGATCAGACACGGGACCGACCGGCTCGCAAGCATGCAGTTCCGGATTGTGACGACGTCATTCGGTGCTGCGTGACCTCCGGGCGCGGCAAGCTGTTCGAGATCGGCCAGCAGTGTTTGAAGCCTGGGAATGATCACGGAGGGTGGGGTTCCGAGCCATCTGTCGTTCATTGAGTGGTTCCTTCTGATTCGTAGGCCGGAAAGTAGCCGTCGGCATAGAAGACTGAGTCGCGACTCAAAATCAAAGGAAAATGACGCAAAATTCCAATTTTAGATGCGGAAGGAATAATGTTGACATTTTCGGCTGTCGCCGTTTTCTCGGGCTATGAATCAGGTCTTTCCTCTATTGCGAGCTGCGCGGTGCCTGCTTGGTTTGAGCCAAGTTGAGGCCGCCAAAGAGTTCGACATAAAGGCCAAGACGATACATCTCTTGGAGGCCGGAAATTACAAGCTTCTGCCGCGCGAGGCCCTGGTGTTAAGAAGCCGTTATCAAGACGCTGGCGTCGAATTTACTGAAGCAACTGACGGGTATGGGGCGGGAGTTCGTTGGAACAAGCCAGGCAACGTACTTGATGACGATACCCTGGACTTCTTCGGGAGCCGAATAATGCGAGCCGCCCGTGGTTTGGCCAACCTTTCGCAACGACAGCTGGCCGAGGCCGCAGATGTTGATCCCAGTTTCATCGCTCGCTTGGAGAAGAACAGATACGGTGCGATTAACGAGGTCACGCTTCGGAAGGTCGAAGCTGGTCTCAGAGCGCACAACGTAGAGATGACACCGGAAACCCTGTCAAAAGGCGCTGGGGTGCGGTGGATTGTTGACCCGGCGTTGCTGGATGCGTGAACTCGGTGTGCCAGAGACCTTGCGCGGCAATTTCGTATTGCGAAAAGGAGAATATCTGCATTTGGGTGCGCCTTCGGCAAGCACATGGATGTGGTAGCAGACTCTGATCAACTATTTATTAGGTGAGAAATTTGCCTGAGGATCATGATACGAAATCTATTGAGCACAGAAAATTGATGGCAGCAGATCTATCCGGCCATCCGGTAGAACTGACTGCCGAATCCGCAACGAGGCGCTTTCGCCTATTGGGTAGACGGCTGGCGATTCCTGTATCGCGCAACCTGGCGAGGGCTTGCCAGATCTGTACTTTCGAGCGATTTCCAGGAACGGAGTACGATTTTCTTCTACGCTATGGCCTAAAGTTGTGGGGACACGCAGATACGCCTTCGGTCATTACAACTTCGTAGACTTGGAGGTTGATGACGAAGCGATCAGCGCGTTTCTCGGAACCCCTGTCGGTGCGAATGATGTATCTGCACTTAGCTACCAAAAACACGGCACGGCAGCATTGGTTTCTTTGGGACCTCAATAAAGCTATCGTCACTATCAAAGCATCGACGGGTGTCGCCGAGGTTCTTAGCATCGTATGGCTATCAGAAAGCAATCTGGGCAGTCTCGCCTCTCGGCTTTGATCCCGCCAATCGAGAATATTTGCTGGAGACGTGTCCCGTATGCAATGACCAACTGACGTTCGCCCAAACACGCGGCATCTATTTCTGCCATGCTTGTGGCGACCCCAATGACGTCGAGCGTGACAGGGTTGACCTTAGGGATTTTCCGCAGTCTCAGGTGGAACTGGAAAGCTTTGAGAACATCGAGTTTGCGTGCTCCCTTATCGACCCGGAGTTGGAACATGGGCGCGAGGTAGTGCGGAGCCTGCATACTGACCTGCGAATTCTTCAGCGGGGTCAGGTTTTCGAATCTATTGTTCTGATCGCTAGGCTTCTCGACGGGCTGGCTAACAAAACTCCAGGCGCTAGCGTGTCGCCTGCAAGCCTTCACGAGGCGACCAGCGGCGTTAGGAGCTGGCCTCAAGGGGGCATCGAGATCGGTGAAAGGGTCAAAGGAGTCTGGAGGAACCGGACACTCCAACACAGTCGCACGTTTCTTCATCCGATAAGCAGGGAGGTGGCGGCCTTTGACGCTTTCTTCGGCATGGACTTCCCCAAGGTATTGCGAAATCAGTTGCGAGCCGGTCTACAGCCCATTGAAAGACAGGTTAGTAAAGAGGTCTCCGAGAGGACGGCTCGATACCGCCGGGCATAGCCCAAGCGGCGAAAATTGGATCGGTCAACTGAGACACGCTCGTCGGATGTTGGGCATCACGCTTAAGGAACTGGCGGAGAAGTCTGGGGTAAACAAGTGTACTATCCTTCGGATAGAAGGTAGCGGTATCAAATGGATACCAGAACAATCAGCGTTACGCATCCGCAAAACGCTTGCTGCCTGCGGAGCCATGATAGTCCCGGAAAGTCGCGATGCCGGAATTGAGGTGCACTGCGCTCTACCACCTCGATTAGGCATCGTCGAAACTCGGCCGCCGTATACCTCTTTACGGAAACGGCGAGCCGAGATCGGAACCACCAGAGAGTGCATACTTGCTCTTGGTTAGGTCGCTTTAGTACGACCCTCAGGGGTGACTTCAGAAGCCAAAGATTTTCTTTTTTTTCTGAATTTCGGCAATTAATCGACCAAGCTTCGAAAACTGGATTTTTTTCACCGGCCTTGAGTTAGCGATCTATCAATAGAATCCAATAGTTAGCCGGGTTCAGATTTTCGTCTCTAGTGGGTCGCCATTGCAATTTTGGTCCGTTCTGGACACATG